>CAIOHM010000274.1 GCA_903858055.1 uncultured delta proteobacterium | reverse complement strand
TTCGGCGGCATCGACCTCAAGTCGGCGATGGGGACCTCGACCTCCGTCAGCGGCAGCGCCGGCAACGCGCGCAAGGCGCTCGACACGCTCGACACGGCGCTCGCGACGGTCTCGACGGCTCGCGCCCGCTTCGGCGCCGCCATCAACCGCCTCGAGGTCACGACGTCGAACGTCCAGACCGTGCGCCTCAACCTCTCGGCCGCGAACAGCCGCATCCGCGACGTGGACGTGGCGGACGAGACGGCGTCGCTCTCGCGTCAGCAGGTGCTCACGCAGGCCGGCACGTCGGTCTTGAGCCAGGCGAACTCGTCGCCGCAGGCCGCGCTCTCGCTCATCCGCTGACGTCGCCGCGTGAGGCGGGGGCCCGCGTGGGGCGGGTCTCCGTTTCCCCCAACCTTCTCACCTTCGGGTGTTCCGATGACCAACCTCGACTGGAGCCTGCGCGCGTGCCGCGTGTACGTGCAGGTGCTCGCTCTCTACCACCCGTGCGGGCCGCCACGCGGCGACCCGCGAGCCCGCGCGCTCGATCGCGAGCGCCGGCGAGCTTCCCCGCGGACCGTTCGGGGGCCCATGCACGTACCCCGTGTCGGCCCCGACCCGCGGGCCCATGATCCTACGGCAAGGGCCGGACCTAGTCTTCGACTAGATACGGTAACACTGGAACCTTTATTACCCACAGGTCTCGGGACCTAGGGCCCTAGCGGCCCGCCCGTGAGCCCTCTCCTCGAGGAGGGCCACAGCCCGAGACCCACGGGGAGGTCCCAGAAACCCAAGCCCGGGACCTCCCTCTCGAGACGACCGGAGCGGCAATCCAGCCTCTCCAACCGCCCATGCAAGGGCGGCCTCATCTCCAAGAAGGAGCATCATCATGGCACTCGTAATCCAGACCAACGTCGCGTCCCTCCAGGCCCAGAAGAACCTCTCGACCGCGCAGAACTCGCTCGGCGTGAGCTACAACCGCCTCTCCAGCGGAAACCGCATCAACTCCGCCAAGGACGATGCGGCGGGCCTCGCGATCAGCGAATCGATGAAGAACCAGGTTCGGTCCTTCACCGTCGCCGAGCGCAACGCGAACGACGCCGTCAGCATGGCACAGACGGCGGAAGGCGCCCTCGGCGAAGTCAGCAACATCCTCGGCCGCATGCGTGAGCTCGCGGTCCAAGGGTCCAACGGCTCGCTCCAGAGCGCCGACCGCGAATACCTGAAGACGGAATTCGGCCAGATGCAGGCAGAGGTGAAGCGCATCCTCACCTCGACGAAGTTCAATGGCTCGCAGCTCATTCAGAGCGCAACGAAGAGCGTGAGCTTCCAAGTCGGCATCAACAACACCAGCGACGATCGCATCACCGTGAGCTTTGGCGGCGTCGACCTCAAGTCGCTCACCACCAGCGCCTCGGTCAGCGGCACCGCCGGCAACTCCCAGAAGGCCCTCGACACCATCGACACGGCCCTCAAGACGGTCTCTACGGCTCGCGCCCGCTTCGGCGCCGCGATGAACCGCATGGACATCACCACCTCCAACATCCAGACGGCCCGCCTCAACGTTGCGGCTTCGGCCAGCCGAATCAAGGACGTGGACGTCGCGGAGGAAACGGCTTCGCTCTCGAAGAACCAGGTGCTCACGCAAGCGGCCACCTCGGTGCTCTCGCAAGCGAACTCCTCGCCGCAATCGGCCCTCATGCTCATCCGCTGAGCGAAGGCCTGCGAAACCCCGATCGAGTGGACCTCGATCGGGGTTTCGTTTCTTTTTCGCGTCGTCGGCCCGTGCACCTTGCACGGGTGCCGATTCGGCGGTGGAATGGGACCCATGAGGCACGGCGACCTTCTCGCAGGGATTGCGTTCTTCGAAGCGCTCTCCGACAGCGACCGCGAGAGCCTCGGCACGCGCTTGCAGGAGCGGCGCTTCCAGGCCGGGCAGCTCGTCGTGAAGAAGGGCGACCACGGCGCCTCGATGTTCATCGTGCTGAGCGGCGGCCTCTCGATCTTCCTTCCCTCCGACGGCCCCGGCGAGCCCGTGCGCCTGAAGGAGCTCCACTCGGGCGACTACTTCGGCGAGTTCGCCATCTTCGACGACAAGCCGCGCTCGGCCAGCGTCGAGGCGCTCACGGAGACCGTGCTCCTCGAGCTCACGCGCGAGGAGTTCACCGCGCAGCTGTCGCGCGCGCCGGCCGTCGCCATCGCGATCATGAGCGAGCTGTCGAACCGCATCCGCGCGACGAACGAGCTCCTCACGCAGCGCGCCGCCAAGAACGTGCTCAGCGAGATCGAGGAGAACCTCTCCTGGAGCCAGCGCATCGCGGACCGCATCGCGGCGCTCAACGGCAGCTGGGCCTTCATTTTCTTCCTGCTCGGGTTCACGGCGCTGTGGGTGCTGCTGAACATGCCGCACTCGCCGATCGCCCGCTTCCTGCCACCCTTCGACGAGTACCCGTTCCAGTTCTTCAACCTCGCGCTCGCGATCCTCGTCTCGCTCCAGGGCCCGCTCATCGTCATGAGCCAGAACCGCCAGGCCGAAAAGGACCGCGCCCAATCCGAGGCGGACTTCCGCGTGAACCTGAAGAACGAAATCGCGATCGAACGCCTGCAGGCCGAGCTCAGCGCCATGCGCGCCGACTCGCTTCAGCGCCTCGACGTCATCGAGCGCAACCTCCACGCCGAGCGCATCCGCCACGAGGTGCCCGCGAAGAAGAGCCGCAGCGCGGGCTGAGGGGACTCGTTCGCGCGGCGACGTGAGACGAGGTGAAAAGGCTGGTGGGGGTCGTCGGGGGAGCGGCAGCACGCGCTCCTCCGACCGAACACGGTGCTAGGGGACGTCGAGCGGGTCTTCGTAGCCCTCGGCGAGCTTGGCTGCCGCGTCGCGGAGGCCCTTGTGCGCGAGGAGCTTGCGGAGGAGCCCCTGGAAGTCGGCGTCGGCGAGCACGCGCAGCGGCTCGTCCTTCTTCTTCGCGACGCGCACGATCGCTGCAGGGCCCTTCGCGCGCAGCGCGTTCATTTGAACGATGACGGCCTTGGTGGGGAAGAGCTCGCCCTTCTCCCACGCGAGCAGTGTGGCTTGCTCGAGCCCGAGCGTGCGCGCGAGCTCCTTCGCCGTGCACCTGAGCTCTGCGCGGAGCGCCTTCAGCTCCTCGGGGCTCATGCACCCTCCGCGGACCCCGCGACGGTCATGCGGGCAACGCGGAGCGTGGGGCAAGCGATCGAGCTGCGGAGGTCGAGATCCGAGCCGACCGCGTCGATGCGGGTCCAGAGATCGCGGAGGTTCAGGGAGATCGTCGCCTCGGAGGCGGGGTAGGCGAACTCGCCGTTCTCGATCCAAAAGCCCGCGGCGCCGCGCGAGAAGTCGCCGGTGACGGCGTTGAAGCCGAAGCCCATCATCTCGGTGACGTAGAGCCCGCGCGCGGTGCCCTTCACGATGCTCTCCGGGCTCTCGCGGCCCGCCTGGAGGACGAAGTTGGTCGTCGAGGGGCCGACGCCTGCGCCGCCGCCGCGCGAGGCGTTCGCGGTGGTCTCACGGCCGAGCTTTCGCGCGCTGTACGAATCGCAGAGGTACGTGCGGAGTACACCGTTCTCGACGACGACGTTGCGGCGGCTTGCGACGCCCTCGCCGTCGAAGAGCCGCGAGCCCGGTCCGCGCACGATGAGTGGGTCGTCGACGATGGTGATCGAAGGTGCGGCAATTTGCTCGCCCTCCTTGTCGCAGAGGTAGCTCGCGCGTCGCCAGATGGACCCGCCCAAGATGCACCCGCCGAGGAGACCGAGCAGGGAGCGCGCGGCGTCCGGGTCGAAGACCACGGGGAACTCACCGGTCGGAACGCTCCGGGCTCCGAGCTTGCGCAGCGTGCGTCGTGCGGCCTCGGCGCCGATGGCCTCGGGGCTCATGAGGTCGGCGAGGTGGCGTCGCGCGTCGTAGTAGAAGCCGCGGCGCTTCTTGTCGTTCGCGTCTTCGGCGACGGGCACGACGGAGAGCGAGGCGTACGAGCCGCGCGTGGTGGCGCGGAAGCCGCTCGAGAGCACGACCGCGCTCGAGCCTTCGGTGCGCGAGAAGGTCGCGCCTTCGCTGTTCGAGAGGCGCACATCGCTCGAAAGTGCGGCTTTTTCGGCCTTCCGAGCGCGCGCGATCGCTTCGGCCGCGTCGATGCCCGCGCAGGCAGGGTCGTGGAGTTCGAGCGACCCGAGGCCTCGGGGATCGCAGAGCAGCGAAGGGTCGACCGGGCCCGCGAACGGATCTTCCTGCGCGAGCTCCGCGAGCTCGAGCGCGTCGGCGACGAAGCGCGCGATGCCGCTCTCGCTGAGATCGCAGGTGCTCGTCGACGCCACGCGCTTGCCGCGCATGACGCGAAGCCCGACGCCACTGTGGGACGCCTCCTCGACGAGCTCGACCTCGCCGAGGCGGACCTTGGCGCTGAGCTCGGAGCCGCTGCGCGCGGTGCATTCGGCGACGGTGGCACCGCCGGCGATCGCACGCCGTACGATGTCGTCGCCCAGGGCGAGGAGGCGCTCGGATTCCGCGTCGGAAACGTGGCTCATGGCGCGAGGGTATCAGACCCGCGCACGGGCTCCGTCACAGAATTTTGAAGGCGCCGAGCAGGGCGATCACGATGCCCATGATGCTCTCGCCCGCGATGATGCCGGAGCTGACGGGCACCACGTAGCGTTCGGCGTCCGCGGGCGAGCGCTTCGCGTAGAGGTGAGCCGCCACCGCGCCGATGAGGAACGCCATGCTGTCGGCGAAGCCGATCACGAAGGCAAGGCCGAGGCCCGTGGCGGAGGGGATGTACGGGCGCAGCTTCGGCGCGAACTTCTCGAGGAGCGGCAGCAGCACGCCCACCGCCGCACCGACACCCATGCCCATGAGGATGGTGGGGTGCAGGCTCGAGAGCCCTTGCGAGAGGAGCTTCGCGACGGCTGCCCACACCTCAGCGGCGGGCGCGGGGAAGTTCTTCGACTCGGAGCCGATGGCGCTCGCGTCGGGAACGAGCACGTACCACACGGGCACGACGACGAGCGTGCCCGCGACGATGCCGAGGGCCTGCGCGATGGTCTGCTTGCGCGGGTTCGCGCCGAGGAGGTAGCCGCTCTTGAGATCGGTGAGGAGATCGGCGGATGACCCGGCCGCGCCCGCCGTGACGCCCGCGGTCATGAGGTTCGCGATCGCGTTCTGCGGCATCGTGACGCCGTAAAAGAGCTGCGTGATCTTTCCCATCGCACCGATCGGCGTGATGTCTGTCTCGCCGGTGGCGCGGCAGGCGACGAGCGAGAGCACGAACGCGAACGCGATCGCCACGACGCCCCAGTGGTACGGGACGCCCCACGCCGTGTGCATGATGACCATGCACCCGCCGCCCGCGACGAGGGTGCCGACGATGAACCACGAGGTCGGGACCTCGATCGCCTCGAGCGGGTCGTCGCCCTTGGGGGCCTGCTTCGAGAACACCTTTCCCACGCTCGCGAACGCGCGCGCGAGGCTCCTCCACTGGAACGCGAACGACGTGAGACCGGCCGAGACCATCATGGACGACCCGGCCCACAGGCCCCACTTGCGGATCGCGCCCGCGCTCACGTTCGGGCTCGTGAGGGCCCCGAGCGCGTGCATTTCCTTGAAAATCCCGTGGGTCTCTAGGATCGGTCCCATGACGCCGTAAAGCAACACGGCGCCCGCGGCCATCGAGAGCGAGGTGCGCAGACCCACGATCGCGCCGGCCGCCATCATCATCGGGTCGACCGGGAGCGCGAGGCCGAACGAGGCCGCCGGCTTGCCCGCGAGGGTGCCGGGCACGTGCACGTCGCCGGGGATCACGAGCTTCTGGAGGAGCTCCGGCGCCTTGAGCTTCGCCATGAGCGCGCCGTGACCTTCGATGAGCCACTTGATGACCGCGCCCGCGCCCATCATGCGAAAGAGGGCGCGCGCTTTGAGGATGGCCTCACCGCCGGCCGCGTGGAGCGAGCGGAGCGTCTCGGCCGCGGCGACGCCCGACGGGAACATGAGCTGCTCGCGGTTGATCATCTGGCGCTTCATGGGCACCGCGATCGCGACGCCGAGGAGCGCGAGGAACGCGGTCCAGAAGAAGAGGACCCAGAAGGGCATGTTCTGCTTCGTGATGAGCAGGTACGCGGCGATCGCCGAGACCATCGTGCCGCCGGTGGAGTAGCCCGCGGAAGAAGCTGCGGACTGCATGCAGTTGTTCTCGAGGTCGGTCATCGGCGTCTTGGCGAGCCCGAGCTTCAAGAAGGTCTCCCACACCGCGTACGAGAGGATGCACGAGGTGATCGCGACACCGAGACCCCAGCCGGTCTTGAGGCCAACGTAGAGGTTCGAGAGCGACATGATGCTGCCGAGCACCATGCCCATGATCACCGCGCGCGGGGTGAGCTGCGCCACGTCGTCGCCGCGGTAGACAGTCTCGAACCACACGCGCTCCCTGTCCTCTTCGGGCACGTCGAGGAGGTTCGGGAAGTCCTTGGGTGCTTCGCTCGGGGCGTGGGCGTCGTGGCTCATGACCCTCCCTGGGTACATCGAGTCGGCGCCGCCGTCACCGGCCTCCGCGCAGGTTTTTCGGCGCCTTTGCCCGCGTCGTTAGTTTCGCGGGGCCCAGCTCGTGACGATCAGCTCCGGTACGGTGCCACGGCGCGACGCGTTGGAGTTCACCGAGCGTCGCGCGTGGACGACGTCGATGGCAAAGTCGCTGTAGAGTGCACGTGTGAGCGGGGTGTCGGCGTTCGAGAGCATGCAGAGCACGCCGCGCTTGGCGAGCGCGCGGAAGGTGTGCGCGAGGCGTTCTTGATCGCCGTGGCCGAAGCCCTCCTTCGCGTAGCTCGTGAAGTCCGAGGTCTCGGAGACAGGCGCATAGGGCGGGTCGAAGTAGACGAAGTCGCCGGGGCCGAGATCGGCGCACAGCTCGTGGAAGTCACGGCTCTCGAGGCGCGCACGCGCGAAGAGCGGAGCGGCGGCGCGCAAGCCCTCTTCGTCGCAAATCTTCGGGTTCACGTAGCGGCCGAAGGGCACGTTGAAGAGCCCCTTCGAATTCACGCGCCACAGCCCGTTGAAGCAGGTCTTGTTGAGGAAGATCATCCGCGCGGCGCGGTCGACCGGCGAGAGCGCGCCCACGTCGAGCGCGCGGGTGGCGTAATAGACCTCCTCCGAGTGGCTGTACGCCTTCAGCGCCGCGATGACCGCCTCCACGTCCTGCGCGATCGCCCGGTACGTGATGACGAGCTCCTCGTTGACGTCGCAGAGCCACGCTTCCTCGAAGCGGCGGTGCCTCTCACCCTCGGCGTCGTCGGCGATCGCGAGGTAGAGCGCCGCGCCGCCGGCGAATGGCTCCACGTAGCGCCGCATCGTTCCAGGGACGCGCGAGGCGAGGTGATCGAGGAGCTGCCGCTTGCCTCCGGCCCACTTCAAGATAGGAGACGCCATCGACCTCGGGCGTACTGCAACGTGCCGAGCCTCGCTACTCGGAATCCGCGTTCGAGCGCTCCCAGCGCGGGAGATCGCCCCCGGTCACGCGGCCGAGGAGGCGCTCGTGCGGCACGAAGCCCCCTTTGTACCGGAGCGAGGGGCAGCCCTCGACGCGGTAGCCGAGGTACAGGTAGCGACGCCCGCGCGCGCGCGCCCAGGCTGCTTGCGTGAGGACGTTGAAACTTCCAAGCGAACGCGCCGCATGGCGGGGGCTGAAGTAGAAGTAAGCCGCCGAGATCGCATCGGGCGTCTCGTCGGAGAGCCCAACGCCCACGAGCTCGCCGTCCACGCGGAAGCTGAACTCGCGCGCGGCCGGGTGCGCGAAGGCGAAATGGAGGGCGTAGCCCTCGGCGTCCATTTGATCGGGCGACCAGCCGCGCGAAGCCTCGCGGTTCTCGTGCCATTCACGGTAGAGCGTGAGCCGCTCCTCGTCGACCACGGGGTCGCCGACGCGCACCTCCACGTCGGTGTTCTTCTTGAGCACGCGGCGCTGGCTCGTGCTCGGGCGGAAGTCGTCGAGCAGGACACGGAGCGAGTCGCATGCGTCGCAGCGCGGGCAAATGGGGCGAAAGTAGCTCGGGCCGAAGCGGCGCCACCCGCGCGCGAGGAGCTGCGTGACCTCCGCGGGTTGCACCTCGACCATCACGAGTGTCTCGAACGTCGCGTCGCGATCGGCGAGGTACGGGCACGGTTGCGGTGTCGAGACCGAGTGTTCGAGGAGACGCACGACGGGGAGACCCTAGCAGGCCTGTGAGAAATCGGCGCGGTCGCCTCCGCTCGCGTGCTGCTAGACTCGACCCATGGCGGTGACGTTCGCGACGTTCAACGTGCGCAACCTCTTCCTCGCGGACGATCCGCGCGGCGAAGGGCGCGGAGCTGCTGGCTCCGAAAAGCGCCGACTCTTCTTTCGTGAGCGCTGCGAGCATCTTGCTGCCCAAATCGCGCGCATCGACGCGGACGTCGTCCTCCTCCAAGAGGTGACGGGCCCGGCCTCGCTCGAGGCGCTCGCGGAGGCGATTCGCACCCGGCTCCCGTACACGACGCGCTTTGCGGCCCCCACCGACGAGCGCGGCATTGGGAACGCGCTGCTCGCGCGCTTGCCCGTGCGCTGGGTGCGAAGCCACGGTACGAGCGCGTTGCCCGTGCCCGTGTTCATGGAGGGGCAAGCGGCCCCGTACGGGGAGGCGCTCCCGCTACGGCGACCGTTCGTTCATGCGCTCGTGGAGGCCCGCGAGCTCGGCGAGGTGCACGTCTTCGGCGCGCACCTCAAGTCTCAGACCCCGCGTTCGCTTCGCCGCGCCGATGGCTCCGAAGTCGCACCGACGACCGCCGCGGACCACGCCGACGCCCTCTTTCGGACGATGCTCATGCGCTCGGGCGAGGCGCTGCATCTTCGCCGCCTCGTGGACGAAGCCGTCGACGGCCTGCCCGAGGGGGAGCGCAAGGCCATCGTCCTCGGGGATCTCAACGACACCGTCGACTCGTTCCCGGTGCGCATGTTGCGATCGCGCGGACCCACGGCGCTGCACCCGGCGAGCGATCTCCTCACGGGCGGGCGCCGCCGCACGGTCGTTCACGGCGGCGAGGGCGTCGTCATCGATCACGCGCTGCTCACGTGGCCGCTCTACCGCCAGGTGCGCAGCGTGGTCGTCCACGACGACGGCCTGAAGGAGCTTGGGCGCCACGAGGCGACGGCCATCGCGTCGGACCACGCGCCCGTGGTGGTCGAGGTGGGCTGAGCGGCGCCGCCTCGACGACCGGCTGTCGGGTGACGACGTCAAAATGCGCCCACGATTCCCACATGGACGCGCGCGTGCGAAGGGGCCATCGCTCGCCTTTCGGCGCCCTGCTAGAGTCCCGCGCCATGCAATGGAACGTGTGGCTTGGGAACGACGACACGTCGGCGGACGGTTTGCTGGCGCGCGTGCACGGATCGCGTCGCGCGGATCTCGAGGCGCCGCTCGGCTCGCGGGTGCCGCGTGCGGCCTTCGTCGTCGTCGGTAGCCTCGAGGTGCGGACGCTGACCCTCACGCTCGGCGAGCGAATCGTGGCGCTCCCGACGTTCCTCGACGCCGTACGGAGCGCCGCCGAGGAGCGCTGCTTCTTCTTCGACCTCGCGTGCGCCGAAGGTGCCGACCCCTTCGCGGCCGCCGATGCGGCAGGGGCGATCCTCTCGGCAGCGGCTCCGGGCGAAGGCTGGGCCGTCGCGGTTCGGGCGCTCCCCGCGGAGGCCCCGCATCCGCTGCTTCGATGGCTCACCGACCTCGCGGACGCGCCCGAGATCCTCTCGTTCGAAGACGCGTACGACGTGCTCGCGTCGTCGTCGTTCTCCGGTCGCGCGGCCCCGGCGCTCGGTCGAGCGGCCCCAAGCTTCGATATGCGCTTCGGCGCGCTCCCCGAGCCCATCGGCTCCGCACGCGATCTCGCGAGCGTCGCGGAGTCGTTGAGCACGCCGCGGCCGCCGGTGGCTGAGATCGCTGCGGACGAGGAAATTCCCGAGCCTCCTGCATCCATGTCGATCGCCGTCGACGTCGAGTTCAACTCCGGGTCGGGCATTCCCGTCGCCCCCGCGAGCATGAGCAGCGCCGAGCTCGTGGAGCTGCAGTCGATGCCCGCGCTCGAGGCCGCACTCTCGGGACCGAACCTGGAGCTCGCCGCGCGCGGCTCGTGGGCTCCGTGGGAAGAAGAAGCCGAGGCGCTCGTGGCGAGCGTGGCGCGTGACCCGTCGTGGAGCTCCCGTCTCGACGCGCTGGCCGAGCGTGCCGCGCTCGAGCCGCGGCGTGTCGAGAGCCTCTTCATGCGGCTCGTGGAGGCCTTCGCACGCGAGGGCAAAGGACGCGAAGCGGGCGCCGTGTGCCGACGCCTCGCCGTGCTCCGCCGCGACACCCTCCACGACGTCGCAGGTGCGATCGACGCATTTCGCGGCGCGATTCGCTGCGTTCCCGCGCAGCACGAGAACCACCGCGACCTCGCGGACCTCGTCAGCATGGGCGTCGACGCGAACCTCGCGGCCACGTGCCTCGACGAGTCGCTGGCCGCGGTCGGCCCCGAGCTCGACCTCCTCGTGCTCCGTCGCAGCACGCTCGCCCGTCTCGACCCGGAGCGTGCGGTGC
>CAIOHM010000273.1 GCA_903858055.1 uncultured delta proteobacterium | reverse complement strand
CGGCGGCGGCTTTGGTGTGCCCTACTTCGAGGGGCAGCCGGACCTCGACGCGCGCGAGGCCGGTCACGCGGTCGGTCTCGTGCTCGAAGAGCGTCGCCTGCAGGATGCACGCTTCTCCGCGATGCGCTTCGTGCTCGAGCTCGGGCGCTTCCTGACGGGACGCTTCGGTGTCTACGTCGCGCGGGTCAACGACGTGAAGGAGACCCGCGGCAAGCGCATCGTGGTGCTCGACGGCGGTATGAACCACGTCTTCCCGGCGACCGGGAATTTCGGCCAGCTCGTGAAGAAGAACTACCCCATCGTGAACCTCTCGCGCGAGGGCGAGCCGTGCCCGCAAGACGTGGTCGGGCCACTCTGCACGCCCATCGACAGCCTCGCGCGCGAGCTGCCGCTGCCGCGCACGGAGATCGGCGACCTCATCGCGTTTCTCCACGTGGGGGCTTACTCGTACGCGGCGAGCCCCCTGCTCTTCCTCGGCCACGCGACGCCCCCGGAGCTCCTCTGGAACGGCACCGCCGCCACGCTCGCGCGCCCCTCGTTCAACATGAGCCACTTCGCCTGAAGACGCCGCAAGCGCGCGCGACGCCTGACGTTTCCGAGGGCAGGACCCCGTTCGCAAAGGCCACGCCGGCGCATGGCCG
The DNA here is from genome assembly GCA_903858055.1 of uncultured delta proteobacterium. Lineage (GTDB taxonomy): Bacteria > Myxococcota_A > Polyangia > Polyangiales > Polyangiaceae > CAIQDA01. The sequence continues at coordinate 4,644 of CAIOHM010000273.1, read as the reverse complement.
CACGCTTTTCCGCGAGCCGCGGCTTGCGCCCGGGCGCGGTCTCGGGTTTGTTCTTCCTTCCGGCTCCGCGTGTGCGCGGCTTTCCTGGTGACCCATGTCCGACCCCCGCAACGCGATTCGCGCTTACATCCTCGGTCAGTTCCTCTCGGGCGCGGAGGCCTCCAGCCTGAAGGACGACCAGTCGCTCGAGCGCAGCGGCGTCATCGACTCGGCGGGCATGCTCGAGCTCATCATGTTCCTCGAGGAGACCTTCGGCTTCACGGTCGAAGCCGAAGAGGCGCTCCCCTCGAACTTCGACACCGTGAACGCGCTCGTGGCCTACGTAGGCCGCAAGCTCGCCTGAGCGCCGAGCGCGTTTCATGAGGCGCCGGCCTCTCCGTCGCGCGCTGGCGCCGCGCTCGCTCGCGCTGATGACGGCCGCGTTCGCCACGTTGAACGTCGTCGCGTGGGTCGCGCTCTTCGACTTCGGCCGCGCGCCGCTCACGACCTTCGACTGGCCGAAAGAGGTCGCCTCGCACACGGTGCTGCGCGAGGCCGTGCGGACGCTCACGGTGCCGCTCCACTCGAGCGCGCGCTTCCAAGAGACGCACCGCTTCCTCGCGAACCCCGAGCTCCCGCTCTCGCCGCAGCTCGTCGCCCTCGGCGCTCTCGACGTGGGCACGTACTTCATGGCGAACACGGCGCTCCTTGCGGTGGTGGGCACCGTGGGCTGCGCGCTCCTCGCGGCGCAAATGCACCTCGGGGCCCTGGGCACCGCGGCCCTCATGCTGCTGCTCGGTTGGAACGGGCACGTGGTCGCGCACCTCGCCGTGGGCCACAGCATGTGGACCGGCGCGTTCTTCGTTCCCTGGGTGCTGTGGTCGCTCTTCGGGCTCCTCGCCGCGTGCGCGCCCGTACGCTCGACGCGCGCGCTTCGTACGTGGGCGCCGCGCCTCGCCGTGAGCCTCGCGCTCGCCATGGCGCAGGGGGCGTTCCACATGACCTCGTGGCTCCTCGGCACGGTCGTGCTCACGGCGCTCGTGCGACCTCGCGCGGCGGGGCCGCTCTTCGCGTCGATCTTCGGCTTCGCGGCGCTCAGCGCAAACCGCATCGTGCCCGCGGTCGTGGCCTTCGCCGAGATGCGCCGCCCCGCGAACCCAGGCTTCAAGAACGCCGAGATTCTCCTCGCCGCGATCACCGAGAGGCGCCCGCACAGCACGCCCAACGTCGACGGCGTGTGCTGGTGGGAGCTCGACGCGTACCTCGGCACGACGGGCCTCGTCGTCGTCGCGACGCTCGCCCTCGTGGGCTACCTCCGCGGCTCGAAGCTCGACCGCGCGCTCCTGCCGGCCGCGCTCTTCTTCGGCGTCTTCGCGATGGGCGAGCTCTGGAGCCCCGTGGCGAACCTGCCGATCCCCTTCGCGAACGCGGAGCGCGGGCCCTCGCGCTTCTTCCTCGTGCCCCTCGTGCTCGCGTGCGTCGCGGCCGTGCGCGAAGGCGACCGACTCCTGCGCGCGACACGTTTCCCCCGCGCGGCCACGGCGGTCGCGTGCGCGCTCCTCGCGCAGGTCGGGGTGGACCTCGCGCGTCACGCCTGGCTCTGGCGCATCCCCCAAGCGGACGAGCCCACGTGGGCGTTCGAAGCGGCTCGTGCGATCACGCGCCACGACCCCGAGTACGTGCGCGCGCTCGCCTTGGGGTGGAGCATCTCCGCCGTGGCTTGGGGCCTCCTCGCAGCGCGGGCGTGGCCTCGTCGGCGCGCCGCACGCTAACGGCACGTTCCCCTGGGCAACGGGGTACCCCCCTGCAAGCATCGGAGCACCGTGTCCGACCCCATCGTCGTCTTCGAAGCCGTTGAAAAGCGCTACCGCGGGAACCTCGCCGTCGAGGAGGAGGGCGCGCACGCCCCCGACGTCGTAGCCCTCGCCTCCGTGAGCCTCACCATCGAGCCCGGCTCCTTCGTGGCCATCGTGGGCCCCTCGGGCAGCGGCAAGAGCACGCTCTTGAACCTCATGGGCGCGCTCGATCGCCCGAGCTCGGGTCGCATCCGCATCGCGGGCACGGAGCTCGGCGCCCTGGACGACGACGGCCTCACCGCCTTGCGCCGCGACACCATCGGGTTCGTCTTCCAGTTCTTCAACCTGGTGCCCACGCTCTCGGCGCTCGAGAACGCGATGATGCCCGCGCTCCTCGCAGGCGAAAAAGCCCGCGACGTGGAGCCCCGTGCGAAGAAGGCCCTCGACCAAGTGGTCCTCGGACACCGCGTGCGCCACCGGCCCGACGAGCTCTCGGGCGGGGAGATGCAACGCGTGGCGATCGCGCGCGCCCTCGTGGGCGACCCGCCGCTCCTCCTCGCCGACGAGCCGACGGGCAACCTCGACTCACGCACGGGTGAAGAGATCCTTGCACTCCTCACGGGTTCCACGAGTGCCCGACGCACCGTCGTGCTCGTGACCCACGACCCGCGCGTGGCCGAGCGCGCCGACCGCGTGCTCACGATCCGCGACGGACGCGTCGACCGGGACGAGCGACGAAAGAGCCCATGAAACCCTGGCGTTCCTTCCTCGCCCTCGTGCGCTTCGTCTCGCTGCGCCACGCAGCGGCGTCGCCCGTGCGCTCCTTCCTCGTGCTCTTCGGCGTCGCCCTCGGCGTGGCCATGGTCGTCGGCATGACCGCGGCGAACCAGGCCGTGCTCCGCTCCTTCGACGACCTCGCCGAGCGCGCCGGCGGCAAGGCCGACCTCTCCGTCAGCCAGGACGAGCTCGGCGTGAGCATCGATCTCCTCGACGATGTGAGCGCCCACCGCGACCTCGTGGCCCACGCGGCCCCGCGCATGGAGCGCACCACGTTCCTCGCGGGCGAGCCGGGCAAGGGCGGAGAACGGGTCCTCGTATTTGGCCTCGATTTCCTCGGCGACAAGCACTTTCTACCCTTCGAGCAGACCGCCGGCGACAGCGTGCTCGACGACCCGCTCGCGTTCATGAACGACCCGAACGCGATCCTCGTGAGCGAGACCCTCGCGGAGCGCCGCGGGCTGCGCGTCGACTCCGAACTCCGCTTGCGCACGGCCCACGGCCTCGAGACCTTCCGCGTGGCCGGCCTCCTCCACGAGAACAAGCGCTCGAAGTCCTTCGGCGGTCAGTGGGCCGTCCTCTCGCTCGAAGCCGCGCAGCTCGCCTTCGAGCGCGGCAAGCTCGTCGACGGCGTGGACCTCGCCCTCGCACCGGGCGTCACGGTCGACGCCGCGAAGGCTGCACTCCAGCAAATCGTGGGCGATCGCGGCACCGTGGACCGCCCGAGCGCGCGCGCCGAGCAGGTGGCGCGCATGTCCGCGACCTTCCAGCTCGCCATTCAGGTGCAGGCGATGGTCGCCGTGCTCGTCGGCATGTTCCTCATCTACAACGCGGTCGCCGTGAGCGTAGGTCAGCGCAAGCGCGAGATCGGCATCCTGCGCAGCGTGGGCGTGAGCCAGCGCCGCGTGGCGCTCGTGTTCGTGGCGGAGGCGGCGGTCGTGGGCGCCCTCGGAAGCGTGCTCGGCATCGGCTTTGGCAAGGGCATCGCGACCATCGTGCTCAAGGCCATGGGGCCGAACATCGCGCGGTTTTACGAGAGCGTGGTGATGCCTGAGCCCAGCGTTTCTCCTGGCCTCGCGCTCACGGGATTCGTCATCGGCGTGGTGTCGACGCTGCTCGCCGCGTGGTGGCCCGCACGGCAGGCCGCGCGCATGCCCCCGGTCGATGCGCTCCGGCGCGACCTCCACGCGACCTCGCGCACGCGGTGGCCCGAGAAGCCGCTTGCGATCGCCGGCGCCACGGCCATGGCGATCGGTTACGCGAGCATCTACGTCCGCTTCCGCTTTCACGGCTTCGTCGGCGTGGGCTTCTTGCTGCTCGGCTCGGTCGCGCTCGTGCCCTTCACGGTGGTGCACCTCGCCAAGCTCTTGCGCCCGATCGCCCTGCATTTCTTCGGCATTCCCGGGCGTCTCGGCGTCGACAACGTGGAGCGCGAAATGGGGCGCAGCACGCTCACCGCCGCGGCGCTCGTGCTGGCCACGGGCACCTCGCTGACCATGGCGACCTACACGCACTCGTACGAGGCCTCGTGCCTCGACTGGCTCGACCAGGCGATCCCCGCGGACCTCTTCGTCACCGCCGGCTCGCCGCTCGTCGACAAGAACGCGCTCGCGTACCCGGCCTCGGTCGCCACCACGCTCGGCACGATCCCCGGCGTCGCCGCCGTGAACCCGGTGCGCTCGGTGAGCCTGCAGGCCTTCGGGCGTCGCGTGGAAATGCTGGCCGTCGAGGGCCCCATCTACCTGAAGCAGGTCGCCGACAAGGGCGGGCGCCACGTGGTCGAAGGACCGAACCCGCTGCCTCCCGGCACGCTCTCGGGTGACGAGCCTTCGCTCGTGCTCAGCGAGGCCACCGCTGCGCGCACGGGCAAGCACCTGGGTGACACGTTCGAGCTCCCGTCGCCGACCGGAACCCACGCCTTCCGTGTGGTGGGCGTCGTCGTCGACTACTCGAGCGACCAGGGCTGGGCGATGATCGACCGCCGCTGGCTCAAGGAGTTCTGGCAAGACGACCAGGTCGAAGCGACCGATCTTTTCCTCGCGCCGGGTGCTTCGCTCCCCGAGGTGCAAGCGCGCGCCCGCGAGCTCCTCGG
>CAIOHM010000272.1 GCA_903858055.1 uncultured delta proteobacterium | reverse complement strand
GACAAGCTGCGCAGCGCGCTCGAGGCGTTCGCGCACGCGTCGTCTTCCGAGGGGCGCGGAGGCACGTCGAACGATCGCGGTACGCGCGGCGCTGCTTCGGGCGTCGCGTCACGCGAGTCTCGCCCGAAGGTCAAGGTCTCGGCGTTGGCGGCCTACGGGCGCGCGCTCAGCGCCATCGACCGAAACGACCGCGGCGGTGCGCGCACGGCCCTCGAAGCCGCCGTACGCATCAGCCCTGGATTCGCGGTCGCCGCGGGCGAACTCGCGAAGCTCTCGCCTTGAGCGCGGTCACGGTCCGCGGCATGCCGAGCGGGCCACGAGCCAAGCGTTGCGCGTGCGCTCGGTGGTGTCGGCGTCGAGAGATACGCCACACTTGCCTAGGACCGATCCGTCGAGCGCGACCAGACGGAAGCGGAGCTTCGCGAGCTCCGATGAGGTCCAGGCGTCGCCGAGCCACGCCGTCGTGCGGAACCAACGTGCCGCGCCAATGTCGATGGCGGCGGGCCCCTCGCGGCCCTTCGTGCGCCGCTCCACGAGGCCAACGAGCGTCTTGCCGTTGGGGCTGACGTCGAGCTTCAGATGCGGTGCCGCGAAGCCAGGCGCGTCCGTGTTCAGCGGCCAGGTGTGCGGGAAGGTCACGCCACCGTCGACACTGAGCTCGATCCGGTCGAGACCAAGGGCGAGTGTGCCTTCGCCGAGGAGCAACACGAGCCTCGCGCCCGCGCCAGGCAGCGACGCGCGCTCACGGTCGCCGAGCGGGATGCGCACATCGACGAGCGCGAGGTCCGCGTAAGCGGTGGCCCGCGCGAACTCGGTGCGAGCGTTCGTCGCCTTCGCTTCGCCGATTGCGCGCTCGAACTCCGCCCCGCCCAGCGACACGAGCTTCGCATGCTCGACGTAGGTGCGCAGGATCGGGAGCATGCCGGGCGTGAACGGTGACTTCGGAAAGCGGTCGATCGCGAGCTCGCCGAGCTGGACCATGAGGGCGGGGTAATCCGCGGCGGCCACCACCACGTGGCCTTGCCCGTCTTCGAGGGCGGGGACGCGCTCGAGGATGCGCTCGCACTGCGTCGTCCGTACCGCTCGGTTCGGCGACTGGGCAAGCTCGGCCGGGTGGCAGTCCATCACCTGTTTTGCGGCCATGTGCAGCGCGAAGAAGAAATACGCGAGGCCCGTCGCCGCCGGGGCTTGGTCACCGGGGCAGAGCGGTGCCGCGAGCGGCGGCGTCTCGAGGAGCATGAGCGTGGCGGCGTAGTGGGCGGCGAGCGTCTTCGCGAGGTCTGCGCGGCTCGAGCCGTCCGGCACGAGGATCGCCGTCGAGGCGCGTGTCGTTGTAGACTGCATCGATCCGAGCTCGGTCAGGAGCGGCGTGCAGGCATCGGTCTTGCCAGCGGCGAGCTCTCTTGCAAGCGCGACGACGCGCTCGGGCGCGAGGTTCGAAGCGGTCAGGAGATCGTGGATCCGTTGGGAGAGGCGGTCGAGCCCGCGCCGCGCCAGCGTGAAGTCCGGCCGACCCGAAGCGAGGCTGCTCAGGATTCGGCGCGCCTCGTCGAGGCGTCCGTCGTCGAGCGCGTCGAGACCGCTGCCGTACGTGCGGAGGTCGTCGACCGAGACGCGCGGCGTGGTGACCTTCGTCTTCCGTGGCTCGAGACCGAGTCCGGTGCGCAGCTTCGCGGCGAGGGCTTGCTCGACATCGAAGACGTCTTCGGCCGTGCCCGTTTGCTCCGCGGCGAACGTGACGGCGCCGCTCTCGACGTCGACCGCGCGCGCATCGACGCGCAGCTTGCCGCCGAGGACCTGAAACGCGCCCACGAGGACGTGCGAGGCGCCGAGGCCCTTGCCCAGCTTGCGGGCGGTCTTGGGGTCGATGAACTTGGTCTTCGCGAGCTCGATCTCGGCGAGCACCGCTTGGAGGCGATCGCGTTCCACGACGGTCAGGCCCTCGGTTCCCGCGAGGTCGGTGACGAGCATGTCCGCGAGCCCCTTGGCGAGGGGCTGCCACTGGGCCTGCTCCGAGCGATTCTCGAAGTATGCGACCGCCAAGGTCTTCGGTGTCCCCGCGGCTGCAGGTCGGCCGTGGAGCGCCACGAATCCGAAGGCCAAGAAAATCATCGAAGCGAGGCGGCGCGGCGTGAGCAGGGCTGGGCGCATGGGGGCTCCGTGGAGGCGACCCGCCTCGGGGCGAGCGGGGCGGGTGCGCATCGTGCGGTCGCCGGTCGTGCGCCGCAAGCGTCGAGTGCGGATCGAACGCGGGCCCTCGGGCGTGGCGCGTCGCGCTTCGCTCGCCCTCCTGCTAGGGGCCCAAGCCATGGCTCTCGATCTCGCGATTGTCGGCAAAGCCGGTACCCCGTTCTCGTTCGATTACCGTTGGCAAGACGCGGCGCTCTACGCGCTCGGGGTCGGTGCGAAGCGCGAAGAGCTCGAGTTCCTTTACGAGGGGCGCGGTCCACGCGTGCTGCCCTCGTTCGTCTCGGCCGCGAACTACCCCGCGCTCGGCGAAGCGATCGACCGCCTCGGCGCGAACAAGCAGATGCTGGTGCACGGCGGGCAGAAGATGATCTTCCACCGCGCGCCGAAGCCCTCGGGCCGCCTCGTCTCGACCTCCGCGGTGCGCGCGGTGTACGACCTGAAGCGGCTCGCGCAGATGGTCGTCGACATCGAGACGCGCGACGAAGCGGGGGAGCCCATCGCCGTCGCGACCGCGTCGATCATCCTCCGCGGTGAGGGCGGCTTCGGGGGCGAGCCTCCACCCAAGGAGCCCGTCGGGGCGAGCGTGCCGAAGGATCGCCCCGCGGACTTCGTCATCGAAGAGACGACGAGCCCCGAGCAAGCGCTGCTCTTTCGCCTCTCCGGCGATCTGAACCCGCTCCATGCCGATCCGGCCTTCGCCGCCGAGGTGGGCTTCGCGCAGGGGCCCATCCTCCACGGCCTGGCGACCTACGGCTTCGTCGTGCGCCACGTCGTACGCGGCGCGTGCGGCGGTGACGAAGGTCGCCTCGCAATCATCGACGGTCAGTTTCGCAAGCCCGTGTGGCCGGGCGACACGCTCGTGACGAGCGGCTGGGAGGTCACGCCGGGGCTTTGGGCGCTGCAGATCAAGGTGAAGGAGCGCGACGAGGCGGTCATCACGAGCGCCTGGGCTCACGTGCGCGCGAGCGTGTGATTCGTCAGCGAAACGCCTGGCGAAGGCGCTTCAGGAGCGGGCTCGCGTCGTTGGGGCGCATGCCGAAGACTCGGCCGCTCGCAACGCTCGCTTCGAGGAAGACCTGGCGCGCGAAGGCGTAGATCGCCTCGCGTCGGTTGGCGACCGCGCCGACGGACCGGAAGCGAGCCCGGCGTCGCGCCCACGCCCCAGGCGGGTCGAGCTCGTCGAGGTAGGCCTCGCCCACCTCGAATTGGTAGGGGTCCATCGCGTGCCAGGTGGCGACGAGGAGCGCGGGTGCCTCTTCGAGCAGCGTGCCCGCCACGAGGGCGTTCACGAGGCGCGCGGCGTCTTCCAGTACGGCCATGCCCAAGCGATCGTCGAGCACCGGCTCGCGCGCGTGGTCGCCCGTCGGCCGCACCGCGCAGTCCACGAGGTAGAGGAGCCGCGACCAGCCGTGTTTGGCGTGGTGTTCGACGGTCGAGGCGTACGCACGCGGCCACGGCAGCACCGGGACGCCGTCCACCTCGTCGAGGGGCCCGTCGAGCCACGCGTCCACCGGCGGCGTGCCGGGCCGCATCATGGGGGGCAGCGTCATCCAATGAAGCTCGAGGTGCGCGTCCGCGAAGGGGCTCGCGTGGTGCGCCGAGACGTGATGCATGTGGGCGAGCATCCAACGGCGCTGGGTTGGGTCGTCCCACTCAGGGAGTGTGTATCCTGCATGCTTCGCCCAGGCGACCACGCGCTCGAGATCGCGAAGCGGCACGAGGACGTCGAGGTCGCCGAAGGTACGAAGGCCCACGCCGCCGTACGCTTGGAGAGCGAAGGCTGGCCCCTTGTACGCCGCGTGGCGAATGCCCGCGCGCGCGAGGCCCGCGCTCACGGTGCGCAGGCGCTGGAAGGACCCCTCCGCAAAGAGGAGCTGTTGCCGCGCTTCGTCGCGGAAGCGCCCGCGCACGGCGTCGGGGACCGGCGCGTTGGGGATCGCGCGCAGCACCTCGTGCACCATGGGGACGACCCGGTGCCGCTGCGCGAACGAGCTGAAGCGATCCCAGGAGAAGGAAGCGCCCGACATGTCCTCGATGAGCGCGCGCAGGAAGGCTTCGCGGTCGAGGCCTCGACGCGCGCGCACGAAGCTCGTGAGCGCGAGAACGAGCGCGCGCTCGCTCGCGTCGAAGGGCGGCGCGAGCGTGACGATCATTCGACGTGGCCGCCCGCGTGCCCGATGCGCGAGAGCACCTTGCGGATGTCGTACGGGTTCTGCGATCGCGGGTAGAAGAGTGGCACGACGCGGCGGTAGTCCATGGCGTCGGTGCGGCGCGTCTGCGTCTTCGCCGAGGCGGGCTTCGCGTACTCGGGGCGCGGCACGATGTCGTAGGGGATCCCCGGCTCGTTCTTCGGGTCGTCGATCGCTGCGAAGGGCTGCACGCCGGGCGCGCGGAAGGGCGCGTCACTCGTGCGCACCCACACGGGGTTCGTGATGGCGAAGGGGAACACCGCGAAGGTCTTCGGCGGCTCGAGGCTCCCCGCCGACGATCCCGAGAGACCGAGCGGACCCGCGAGCCCCGCGATCGCCTCGGTGAGGAGCACGGGCGGCACTTCCGCCGGCGCCACCACGGGGAAGAGGCTCTTGTCGCCGATGCCCTCGACGACGAACCAGCTGTCGATCGCCGCCCCGCTTGTGTCGCGCGCGAGCTCGACCGTCACGTCCTCCTCGTAGGGGTTCGCCGCGAGGTTGCGCCCGGCCTCGATGCTTCGTGTCGCGACGAGGAGCCCGTTGCGCCACACGTTGAGACGTCGCACGTTTTGCCAGTCGGCGGTCGTCACGCGGAGGCGCAGCGTGACGCTCGTGCCTCGCGCGAGCACGTCCGCACCGACGCTCGAGCTCTT
>CAIOHM010000271.1 GCA_903858055.1 uncultured delta proteobacterium | reverse complement strand
GCGCGCGGGCGCAAGCTCGAGAGTGGAACGTAGGGTTCGTCGACGGTCACGACGCGCGGCGGCTCCGCGTGGGCCGCGGCGGGCGAATCGTCCGCGGCTTCGAACGGCTCGAAGCGCGCCGGGTCGAGGGGCATCGTGCGGAGATCCCAGCCCTCGCTTCCGTACGAAGCAAACGCTAGGAAATCTCCTCGCGGCGCGACAGCGGGCTCCACCGCGGCGAAGGGCGTGCGCGTCACGCGGAAGCGCTTGTGCGAGGCGAGCTCGAGGGCGTGGATCTCGAAGTGAGCCTCGCCCGCGTCGCTGTGGAAGAAGAGCCAGCGCCCGTCGGGGGAGAAGCACGGGCCGCCGTCGAGGGCACGATCGCGCGTGAGCGGCGTGCTCGTGCGTGTCGCGCGGTCGAAGCGGTAGAGGTCGCGCCCGGCACCGTCGCGCGTGCCGAGGCGAGCTTCGCGCGACGAGGGTGTGAGCCACGCAGCGTAGACGATGCTGCTCCCGTCGGGGGCGTAGCGCGGGGCGTAGAAGGCGTCGAAGTCGTCGCTCGTCGCGAGCACCTGCTCGTCGATGAGCGCGTCGCCCGCGAGCGTGGCCTCGACCAGCGCCGAACGCCCGCGGTGCCGCGTCACGTAGACGACGCGCGTGCCGTCGGGGCTCACGTCGAGGCCGTCTGCGCGTGCGCCGCGCGTGAGCCGTGTGCGTTCTTCCCCGTCACCCCAGCGGTCTCGCGAGCGCGCCGACACGCGCGCGAGGTCGCCGAAGACGTAGACCTGGTTCGAGTTCTCGCCGCTCGCGATCACGAGGTCGCCGCCCGGGTGCGCCGCGATCGTCGCGTCGCCGAGGGTGCGCGTCACGAGCACGCTCTCGCCCGCGCGCGCACCGCCCGCCATGGGGATCGCGACGACGCCCGCCGTGTCGTGGCCGTCGGAGCGGAAGTAGACGATGCGCTCGGGCTCTTGGCCCGCGGCAGGGAGCCAGCGCGGGTGCAGCGCGGTCAGCCCATGGGCCGTGACCGCCTCGCCGTCGCGGAGCCCGTCGCCCGTGTAGCGTGCGAGCTCGCCGCGGACGCGCGCGTCTTCTTCGGTGAGGAAGCGCTCCCAAAGCTCGGAGAGGGTCTGGCCCGTCGCGCGGCGGAAGGCTCGCTCGAGGCCGTACGCGATGAGCTCGCTCCCCTGGGTCTCGATGAGCATGCGAATCGCCGCGTGGCCGTAGTGGCGATCGAGCCAGCGGAAGAAGAACGAGCCGTAGAGGTACCAGAGCGTCCCTTGCGGGAAGGTGCGCGGGTTGCCCGTGACGCGGTCGAGCGTCGCCGGGTGAGGGCCCATGCGATCGGCGCGAAACTGGGCGTCCCAGAGGCTCGAGCGCAGGCGTCCGCGGCTCGTGTGCTCGGTCTCCTCGAGCACCGCGAGGCCCTCGAGGGTCCAGCGTGGCACCCATTGGTTCGGCACGAGCGTGCGCCCCACGATGCGGTTCCAGAGGGCCGGAAGCCCGCCGGTCTTCGTCATGTGAAGGATGTGCGTGTACTCGTGCGTGAAGCGCGTGCGGTACCAGTCGTCGACGTCGCCGAGCACCGAGAGCTCGTCGGGCGGCACGAGGAAGAGGCGGATGAGATCGTAGGGGTACGCGGTCGCCGAGCCGTTCGCCGAGTCCGAGTCGTCGGTGAGTACGACGTCGACGAGGTGGCCAGGGTCGCTCGCGAGGACGGGGGAGAGCTCGCGATGGACGTCTTCGGCGAGGTCCGCGATGCGCTCGGCGACGTGCTCCTCGCCGGAGTAGTAGTGCACGCGGAAGTGCGGCGTGACCTTCGTGCGCCAATCGAGGCGCGGATCGCCGGCGCCATGCACCGCCGAGGCCGCGAGCACGAGACAGGCGCATGCACGGGCCCACGAGACACGAAGCCCGCGAAAGGGCGAGGCTCCTTCGCGGGCGTTCGACGGTCGCACGGGCGAATCAGAGATCGTCGTGGAAGAGCGGCTCGCGGTTCTTCACGTAGCGGCGAATGAGGTCGCGGCCTTCGACGGTCGCGTGCGAGATGCGCGCGCCGAAGCCCGGGTGGGCGTCGGGGTTCCCGGCGACGGGGTCGCGGATCCACGTGACGACGCCGCCGAGCTCGAACTCGTAGCCGCCCGGCATGGCGACCTTGAGGCGCACGGTCGAGCCGCTCTTCGGAATCTTGTAGGTTGCAACGAAAATGCCACCGTGTTGGATGATGTCGTTGCCCGAGAGGCCCTTGTAGAAATTCGAGGCCGAGTGCGTACCGAGCGCCACGTCGATGACCGTCGCGTCAGCCGGGATCGCCTCGGGGCCGGGGATGCCGAGCGAGGCCGGTGCGGCGGCGGCCGGCGCCGGAGCGGGAGCAGCGGCAGGAGCCGCGGGCGCTGCGGGAGGAGGTGGCACCGAGACCGGGGCCGCTTGCTGGGCGGGCGCCGCGGGAGGAGGGATCGACGGCGCGGTCGTGGCGCTCGACGCGAGGACGGTGGCGTCCAGGGCGGCGGCTTGCTGCGAGCCCGCTTGAACGGCGCGCTGCGCTTGCACGAGCGGGCCGAGCCCGCCTGCGACGGCCTCGATGGCCGGCATGAGACCGGGGTGCGCCCCGACGGCGCCCTGGAGCGCGCCGAGCGCGGAGCGAACGTTCCCGAGCGCGTCGTCGAGCTGGGCGACCGAGGGGTCTTTGCCCGCCTTCTCCATCTGGTGGCACGCGCTCATGCCCTTCGCGACGACGCCTGCGATGTCGAGGAGCTCTTGCGGGATCGACGGGGTCGACTGGATGGCACCAAGTGCACGGGCGAGGGATTCGCGGGCCTGACGAACGAGGGCGAGGGAATCGGACACGGGAGACTCCGAGAAAAAGGACCGCGTGAGTCTACACCTTTTCGCGCGCGGAACGGCTCGCGAAAGTCGAGGCGCGTGCCGAATCGTTCGCCGGTGGTCGCGGGTACCGAAGCCTGGAAAAACGCCTCACCCGACGCCGCGGTGACGGTCGAGGCGGTCGAGCAGCTCGTCGGTGACCAGCTCGAGCGAGTCGAGCGTGGCGTCCGCGAGTACGTAGCGCGGGTCGCCGCGCTGGTGATCGTCGGGGACGGCGACGCACGCCATGCGCGCGGCCTTGGCGGCGACGACGCCGAAGATGGAGTCTTCGAAGACCACGCACTCCGGCCCCTCGACCTCGAGAATGCGTGCAGTCTGCAAAAAGACGGCCGGGTGCGGCTTGCCGTGCTCGAGCCCCTGCGCGGACATGCGCAGCGCGAAATACGTCCCGATTCCCAGGGTCTCGAGGACCGCTTCGATGATCGAGGGCGCCGACGAAGACGCCAGCGCCACCGCGAGCCCGCGGCTGCGCACGCGCTCGAGCACCGTGTGAACGCCGGGCTTCGCGACGGCGCGCGCGCGGATGAGGGCGATGACCGCCTCCACGATTTGCGCGACGAGCACCTCGGTCGCCACCGCCTCGAAGCCGAAGTGGCGCCTCCAGTGCACGACCACCTCGTCGAGCCGGAGTCCCGACGTCTTCGCGCAATGCTCCTCGCGGAGGGGTACACCGTAGGCCCCGAAGACCTGCACTTGGGCCAAGCGCCAGAGGGGCTCCGAGTCCACGAGGAGGCCGTCCATGTCGAAGAGCGCCGCAGCGAGCATGGGCACGACGCTAGGAGATTTCCGTCCGGTGCGCGCGGCTTCCCTTTCGCCGGCGCTTCGTGCTACGCACCCGCGCTTGCCGTGAAAGCGGCAACGGAGACGTGACCGAGTGGTCGAAGGTGCATGATTGGAAATCATGTGTACCGGCAACGGTACCGAGGGTTCGAATCCCTCCGTCTCCGCCGTGTTGAGTGGGTCGCAGGGCCCCGGCCCCGCTCCGAGGCCTGTTGAGTGGGTCGCAGGGCCCCGGCCCCGCTCCGAGGCCTGTTGAGTGGGTCGCAGGGCGCCGGCCCCGCTCCGAG
>CAIOHM010000270.1 GCA_903858055.1 uncultured delta proteobacterium | reverse complement strand
TTGTGGAGCACCCAGAAGAGGCCGGGGATCGCGAGGTAGAACTGCTCCTCGAGCGCGAGCGACCAGCCCCAAAACATGACCACGTCGCCGTGGGTCTTCGAGACGACGTTCGTTGCGTACAGCGCCTCGTACACGAGGTTGCCCCGTTGCACGGCGCTGAGCGGCGTGACGAGCGCCAGGTACGCAAGCACCACGTAGTACGGCGGGAACGTGCGGAAGATGCGCCGCACGTAGAAGCGCCCGAGGTCGAGCGTGCCCGTGGTGTCGAGCGAGCGCAGGAGGATTGACCCGATGAGGAAGCCGCTCAGCAGGAAGAAGAGATCCATGCCGAAGAACGTGCGGAGCGACGCCTGCACGAAGCCCGCGGGCATGGCGATCTGAGACTCGAGCAGCACCCAGGTCACATGGTACTGAACCACGCTCACGATCGCGAAGACACGGAAGCCGTGCAGCGCCGCGTAGCGGTTGTCGAGGAGGTCAAGGGCCCACCAGGGGAGGGGGCTTCGAGCGCGCGGGCTCGCTTCGCTCACGGGTAGGGCAGGCCGCCCGAGTCACCGGAGCCGGAGTCCGGCGTGCGCGAGCAGACCCCCGAGGCATTCTGGTAGCAGGTGCCCGTGGGCAGGTCGCAGCAGTACACGCTGCCGCCGCTCGGGCACGTGGAGGCGCAGTCGAAGTCCGTGCCGCAGCGCGGGGTGCACGTGCGCCCCGTGCTGCCGTCGGTCGTGCTGCTGGCGTCGGGGGAGCCCGCGTCGGGGCAGGCCGCGCCGACGCACGGGTCGTCGGTCGGGTCCGAGGAGCTGCTGCCGCCGCACGCCGCCACGAGGAAGGCGACCGCGAGGGAAAAGGGCAGGGTACGACGCAGATTCATGGTACCGGGACCGTACCATCACGACCCGCCCCTGCCAAGCGTCCGTATGCCGACCTCTGCGTTGCCTCGAGCCTCTTCTCGGCCTGTAAGTTTCCGCCCGAGGGCTCGGTGATTCGTACGCGAAATAATGGGCGCGGCTGGGGGCTCGCGGCGCTCCTGGCGCTCGGGCTCGTGGTCTTCTGGCCTTCCCTTCGGGCACGGTTCTACTTCGACGACCACTTCCACGTCGCCATGCTCGCGGGTCGCTGGCCCACCCCGCGGAGCGCCCTGGACCTCTACCACTTCGTCGGTGACGGCGACCGTCCGGGGTTGCTCGAGCGTGGCGTCCTGCCCTGGTGGAGCAGCCCCGAGCTCCGCGTGCGCTTCCTGCGTCCGCTCTCGAGCCTGCTGCTGTGGGCCGACCACCGCGTCGCGCATGGGCAAGTGTTCCTCATGCACCTGCACTCGTACGCGTGGTGGGCGGGCTGCGTGGTCGCGGTGCACGGCCTCTACCGCCGGGCCTTGGCTCCGCGCGCCGCCTGGCTCGCGACGGCGATCTTCGCGCTCGCACCGTGCCACGTGGTCCCGCTCGCGTGGCTCGCGAATCGGGAGGCGCTCGTCTCGCTCGCGCTCGGTGCGCTCGCCTTGCAAGCGCTCGTGCGCTTCCTCGACGCGGGCGCCCCGCGCGATGGCGCCCTGCTCGTGCTCTTGTCTTCCTGCGCGCTGCTCGGCGGCGAGTACGCGCTCAGCCTCACGGGCTACGTGATCGCCTTCGCGTTCCTCCGCCGCGAAGCTCCGGTACGCC
>CAIOHM010000269.1 GCA_903858055.1 uncultured delta proteobacterium | reverse complement strand
GTGCTCGACGACGATCAGCGTGTCGCCGCGATCGACGAAGCGCTGAAACACGCCGAGGAGCGTGCGCACGTCCGCGAGGTGCAAACCCGTCGTGGGCTCGTCGAGGACGTACATCGTTGGCGCATGGGCGGAGCCCGCAGTCAACTCGGTGGCGAGCTTCAAACGCTGCGCTTCACCGCCACTCAACGTCGTCGAAGGTTGCCCAAGCGCGAGGTACCCAACGCCGAAATCATCGAGCGTTCGCAGCGGTCGCGCGATGCGTGGATGATGCACGAAAAGTTCCGCGGCATCGTGCACGGTCAATCGAAGGACATCGCCGACCGAGAGCCCCTGGTAGCGAACCTCCAGCGTCGAGGGTTCGAAGCGCGCACCGCCGCACGTCTCGCACACGGTGGTGACGTCCGGAAGGAACGCCATCTCCGACACGACGTAGCCCTGCCCTTCACACGTCGGACAACGACCACCCGACTTCGCGTTGAACGAAAAACGCGACGGGCCGAAGCCACGGACCGCGGCCTCGGGAAGTCCTGAAAAAAGCTTGCGAATGTCGTCCCACACGCCAAGAAACGTCGCGGGAACACTTCGAGGCGAGCGACCAATTGGCGATTGATCCACGGCGATGGCGCGCTCCACTTTGCCGCCAACGCGAATGCGTTTGTGCGCGAGCGGCTCGTCGGTCACGAGCTTCAACGCCTGACGCACGCCCGGGTAGAGCACGCGACGCACGAAGGTGCTCTTGCCACTGCCGCTCACTCCGGCAACGACGACGAAGCGCTCCGCAGGCACGCGCACGTCGATGTTCTTGAGGTTGTGCGCGCGGGCGCCTTCCACGACCACGAAAGCCTCAGGGGCCTTTCGCTTGGGTTTTTCCACGTTCACAACTTCGCGCAACTCACGACCCGTGAGGCTCGTGGGCGATGCGAGCACCTCGGCTGCCGACCCGGCCGCGACGATGTACCCGCCGTTGCGACCGCCGCCTGGACCAAGCTCGATGAGATGATCGGCGGCACGAATGGTGTCCGAATCGTGTTCGACGACAAGCACCGTGGAGCCTGTGCTCGCGAGCGCGCGAAGGTTCGTCACGAGGCGCTCCGTGTCCACGGGGTGAAGCCCGATGGTCGGCTCGTCGAGCACGTAGAGCGCTCCCGTCAGGCCACTTCCGAGTTGAGCCGCGAGACGAAGACGCTGCATTTCGCCGCCTGAGAGCGACATCGCGGGACGTTCGAGCGACAGATACGACAGACCAATTTGGTCGCAGAACGCGAGGCGTCGTTCGAGCTCCCGGTGCGCGGCGTCGCCGTCAACGGTCCGCCGAGTCACTTCCTCGAGGGGGCGACCTACTCGCTCACGAACGCGGGAGCCTTTGGTTATTTCCTCGCGATGCGCATGTGGAGCTGGCGTCGCGCGCTCGACCCGAGCCAGCCCGAAGTCCTCGTGGGCACGGCCGCGCAGAATGCAGAGAACACGTTTCTCGAGTGTCAGAACGAGGGCGCGAACCCGGGCTCGGGCACCTTGCCGGACCTCGTCCCGCTCAACGCGCAAGGCGTCGTGAACCCGGTGTACATTCAGATGGCCCAGCGCGGCGTGAACGGCTGGGCGGAGCCTTGGAAGACGTGGCACGTCGAAAATGTGCCGCACCCGAAGGCGCTCCCCGTGCCCGTCGCCGTGTGGCAGGGACTCGACGACGCGACCGTGCTGCCGTCGGATACGCGCGCGTACGTCGCCGAACTGCGCGCGGGCGGGCTTCAGGTGGAACTCAAGGAAGTCGCCGGTGCCCAGCACAACGATTGCGTGATGGGCCCGGTGACGCTCCCGCAGGCGGACCAAGCGGCGTTCCTTGCCTGGGTGCGCGCCCGCTTCGTGAACTGAGCGGCCACACCGCTGGCGCTATCGTTACGAAATGAAGAAGGGATCGAACGACCGCGGGGGCGCATCCTGGGGCTGGCTCGCGCTTTGGGCGGGCTTCGTGGTCTATGCCGCGCGCGTCGCGCCGCCGGACGATCCAGGTCTGACGCGCGCGCTCGTGCGGGGCACCTTCACCGGCGACTTCGGCGCGGTCGATGCGTCGATCGCGGCGGTCTTCTGCTTGCTCGGTGTGGTGCCGCTCTTGGCGAGCGCGTTCATCCTCCGCGACGGCGCCGCGCGCAGGCTGCCTGCTTGGCCCTTTGCGTTCGGCGCGTTCTTCGTCGGCGCTTACGCCATTCTGCCTTGGCTCGCGCTTCGTTCCCTCGGAGGTCCGCGCCTCGTGCCTCGCGCCGCGGGTGGGGTGCGACGCCTGCTCGCGGGCCGGCTCGTCCGCACCGCGATCCTCCCGGCCATCGTCTCGCTCGTCGTGTGGGGCGCCGCGTGTGGTCACCCGGCGGTGTACGCCGACGCGTTCCGGACGACCGCGATGGTGCACGTGATGACCATCGATCTCGCGCTGTGCACGGCGCTGCTCTTCGTGTTCGTCGAGGAGGCGCGCGCGAAGGTCTCCAGCGAGCCGGCGCTGGCGCGGCGCGTGCGCTTCGTGCCGCTGCTCGGGAGCGCGCTATGGAACGCGCTCGTGCCGCGCGCACCGTAGCCGCGCGCCGCGAGCGCGAACGCGTTCAGCCCGCGACTTGCCGCAGCGCTTGCATGAGCTCGGGCACGGGCTGCGCGCCGCTCACGCCGAGCTTGCTGCCGAGCAGGAAGAACGGCACGCCGCGGATGCCGCTGTCGGCGAGGTGAGCGGCCTCGGCGCGCGTCTGCGCGACCGTGTTCGGGTTCGCGAGCATGGAGACCAAGAGCTCGGCGTCGATGCCGCAGCTGCTCCCAATGCGCACGAGGGTGGCGGTGTCGGCGATGTTCCCCGCCTCGACGAAGTGCTCGCGAAAGAGCGCGAGGGCGACCTTGGCCTGCACGTCGTGGATCGCCGCGAGGCGCAGGAGCGTGTGCGCTTTGAGCGTGGGGTAGGTCTTCGTCTGGCGGCGCACGTCGAGCTCGAGCCCGGTCTCGCGCGCGGCCGCGTTCACGCGGTCGAACATTTCGTCCACGTTCGCGCCGCGGTAGCGCGTGCGCAAGCGCTCGGCGATGAGCTCTCCCTCCTCGGGCACCGTGGCGTCGAGGAAGTACGGGTGGAAGCGCACCGTGTAGTCGACGGGCACGTCGAAGAGCCTCATCGCCCGGTAGAGCCGATCGACCCCGATGTAACACCACGGGCAGACGACGTCCGAGACGATGTCGACGGTGAGGCTCGCCATGGCCTCAGGGCTATCGCTTCTGCGTGGCCTTGGCGAGCGGGGAGGGCGCACGGAGCGTCGGTTTCCAGGCGGCGAGGCGGTTTTCGTGGTGCCCGATGCGCAGAGCCGTCGGGGCCCTTTGGGGTTGCGGACGACGCCGCCGCGAGAATCGGCTACGACCGCCGCCGTGAAGCTGGCCTCCGTCAACGTCGACCTCGACGAGATCCCCAATTACTTCGCGATCCACGGGCTCGAGGCGACGGGCCCAGGCCTCCACGCGGTCTACGACAAGGCGCTCGCGCGCATGGTCGACTGGGCCGCGGCGATGAAGCTCCCGCTGACGCTGTTCACCATCGCGGACGACATGAAGCGCCCGGAAAACCGAGCGATCATCGCGAACGCGGCGAAGCTCGGTCACGAGATCGCGAGCCACACGCGCGACCACCGCTACGACCTCGTGCGCCTCGATCACGCCACCATGTGCGAGCAGGTCGACGACGCCGCGCGCATCTTGGGTGAGGTGACGGGCGCGCGACCGAAGGGCTTCCGAGCCCCGGGCTACACGTTCACCGACGACCTCGCGCGCGTGCTGCGCGAGGTGGGTCACGGCTACGATTCGTCCGTTTTCGGGTGTCCCGCGTATTACACGGCCAAGGCGCTCGTCATGGCCTCGTACGTGCCGCGCGGGCGCACGAGCCGGAGCATCCTCGGCGAGCCGGAAGTGCTGCTTTCGCCCAGGGTTCCTTATCGCTTGGGTGTTCCCTACTGGCGCGAGGGCGACGGGCTCCCGGAGCTGCCCATTCAGATGACCCCGGGGCTCCGGATCCCCATCATCGGCACCAACGTCACGCTCTGGGGCGAGGGCTTCGCGCGCAAGGCGGCCGCGGCGTGCGCGCGTGACGCGCTCTTCAACTTCGAGCTCCACGGCATCGACTTCCTCGCCGCGGAAGACGGGCTCGAGCTGCTGCGCCCGCACCAGCCCGACGTGCGCGTGCCCGTCGCCGCGAAGCTCGCGGCGCTGAGCGCGATCGTCGACGAACTCAAGGGGCAGGGGCGATCGTTCGTGCGCCTCGACGAAGCGACGGACCGACTGTTTCCCTGAAAATTTGGCCAAAGCAGGCTCCGGCTGGGAGACTCTTTGGATGAGCGCCGCCGAAGCCCTTGCCGCCCTCGAAGCCTCTCCGTCCGTCGTCGACCGCGAGTCTGTGGCGTTCGTGCTTTGGGGCTGGAGCGGCTGCTCGCTCGCGCAGGTGGAGTCGATGTTGCCGCCGCACCTCGACCAAGGCGTCGTACGTGCGCACGCGGTGCAATGGCTCGAGCTCCTCGCGATCCCCGTGACCGCGGAGCGCGTCGAGGCCCTCGTCATGATGGGCTCGCGCAACCCGCGCGAAGCGCGCATGCGCGTGCAGCGACGCGCGTAGCCAGGCCGCACGCGGGGGAGATCGCTTCAGTCGCCCTTCAGCGCCGCCAAGAGGTTCGAGAGCTCGAACTGCACGCCCACGAGGCTCATGCCCGTCTTCTCGGGGATGCGGATTTCCTCGACGCCCTCTTCCGGGAGGTCCGCGAGGAAGCGGCTCGCGTTTCGCGGGAGCTCTTTGCCGCGGACGATGCGCTTCTCGCAGCGCCCGAGGTAGAGGCGTTCGCGGGCGCGCGTGACGCCGACGTAGAAGAGACGACGCTCCTCCTCGACGTCGGTTGCGATGGCCTCGGTCGCGCGCACCTCGAGCGTGCGCTGGTGCGGCAGGTAGCCCTCTTCGCAGCCGATGAGAAAGACGACCTCCCACTCGAGGCCCTTCGAACCGTGGAGCGTCGAGAGCGTCACGTAGTCGCCCTTCTCGCCGTCGTCGTCGTTGAACGAGAGTGAGAGCTGTTGCAGCACTTGCGCGAACGACGATACCCCGCCGCCGAGCGTTCCGCTTCGCTCCTTGCGCTCGAGCACGCTGAAGAGCCACTCGACGTTGCCCCAGCGGCGATCGAACTCGGTGCCCTTCGACGTGGTCGTGACGTACTCGCGGATGCCCGCAGCAGCGACCACCGAGCGCGCCACGACGGAGGGCTTCGTGCCGCCGGCGAGCGCGCGGCGGGCGTCGGCCAAGATGCTCAAGAACTTCTCGGCTCCCGTGCGTGCGTTCGAGGGGATGCCGTCGATGGCTTGGAGGCGATCGAGCGCGTCGTGGAGGGTCCACCCGCGCGCGACGGCGTGCTTGGCGATGGTCTCGAGGCTCTGCTCGCCGAGCCCGCGCGGCGGGAAGTTCACGACGCGGCGCAGGCTCAGGTCGTCGTGGGGCGACACGAGCAGCCGGAGGTACGCCAGGACGTCCTTGACCTCTTTCTTCTCGTAGACGGACTGGCCGCCGAAGACCTTGTAGTTCACGCGCTGCTCGCGGAGCGCTTCCTCGAGCGGCTCGGCAAGGAGGTTCGAGCGGTAGAGGATCGCGAAGTCTTTGGGCTTGCGGAACTCGTCCTTGATGAGGCGACGGATCTCGCCGGCGATCCAGTCTGCTTCGGCCTCCGCGCTCGGCGCCACGAGCATGCGCGGCGCGTCGCCACCGGGCTGCTCCGTGAAGAGGCTCTTCGGGTACTTGCGCTCTGCACGCTTCTCGAGGACGGCGTTCGCGAACACCAGGATCGGCGCTCGGGACCTGTAATTTTGCTCGAGCTTGACGATCTTCGCGCCCGTGAAGTGCTCCTCGAAGTCGAGGATGTTTCGGGCCTCGGCGCCGCGCCAGCCGTAGATGGACTGGTCGTCGTCACCGACCACGCAGACGTTCTTCCGCGGGCCGACGAGGTGCCTCAGGAGCTCGAGCTGCGCGCCGTTCGTGTCCTGGT
>CAIOHM010000268.1 GCA_903858055.1 uncultured delta proteobacterium | reverse complement strand
CCGTGGGCGCGATGGCGACGAGCAGCGCCGCCACGAGCGCCACGACGGCGAGCGGCACGAAACGAAGGGATCTCTCTCGGACGCTCGCGGAGCGGTTCACGGCTCTTGGCTCCTCACGTCGACGAGCGAGGCCACGAGCCCCGCGGCGACTTGCGTGGCGACGAAGAGCGCCCCGGAGCCGATCACGGCCGCTTCGAGCATGGGCAAGTCGCGCGCTTGCCACGCCTCGAGCGCGAGGAGCCCGAGCCCCGGCCGCTCGAACAGACGCTCGAGCACGACCGCGCCGCCGAGCAACGCGCCCAGCTGCGCTCCGACGATCACGACCACGGTCGACGCGACCTGCGGCAGCGCGTGCGCCACCCAAACGCGGAGCTCGGTCGCTCCCTTGGCGCGCACGAGGCGCAGCGAATTGCCTTCGCGGAGCGGCTCGAGCAGCGCCACCGTGAGCCGCGCGAGGTGGGCCGCGAGCGGGAGCGCCAGGAGCCCCGCAGCGAAGAGCAAGCCCGCGAGTCCCGCCTCGGGGTCACCGGGCAGCGGCACGAGGCGCAGCTTCCACGCGAGGAGCCACGTCGCGACCGGCGCGAAGGCCAGGAGCGGGGTCGCAGCCACGAGGTCGAGCGCGCGACGGAGCATGTCCGAGCGCTTCACGGTCGTGAGCACCGCGAGCGCGAGCCCGACGAAAGCCCCGAGACCGACCGCGGTAAACGCGAGCGCGGCGGTGGGCTTGGCGGCTTCACGCACGCGATCGAGGCAGCGCTCACCGGGCCGCCGCAGCGACGTGCCCCAGTCGAGCACGACCACGTCGCGGGTAAAGCGTGCAACCTGCACGAGTCGCGATTCATCGAGGTGGAGCCGCGCCCGAAGACGCGCGCGATCGGCTGGCGAAGCCTCTTCGCCGAGGACGATCGGCGTGATGTCGCCCGGCAAGAGGCGCGTGGCGCCGAAGACCAGCGAGGCGAGGAGGAGGAGCGTCGCGAACGCGCCGAGCAGGCGTCGGAGGAGCACCCGCACCATGGCGTTCGTCAGGGCGCCGAGGCGTCTTCGCGGCGCACGGGCGCGTCGACGGCGGGAACCACGGGGCCCGCAGGCGAGCAGACGGCTGCGTCGGAGGTGCCGGCGTCGGAGGCGACGTTTCCGGTCGGGCGCGCGAGGCACACGCTCGCCGCGAAGTCGTCGTCGAGGATGCGCGCGGACCAGGGGAGCGCCGTGGGCTTCGCGCACGTGTACTCGCCGCGGCAGTCGCCGTCGCTCCCGCACGTCGCCATGCAGAACGACTGACCAAAGCGCGGGGTCGCGCGGTCGTTCGTGGCGCACCCCGGCTCGCGCGCGCCGAAGAGCACGCAAACGGAACCCTCGGGGCACGTGCTCGAACCGCAGTTGGCCACGGTGCAGTAGCCGCCCGGCTGGGTCGTGTCGCAGATGCGATCGCCGCGCGCCGAGCACTCGGTCGCGAACGAGCACGCGTCGCCGATCGACGGCGTGCACCCTGCCAGCAGAGCGGCCGCGGCCGCGAGTGCGAGCCGAGCGAGAGAGCCGAAGCGGGAGGAGCGAAGGGACCCGATCACGGCCCGGAGCCATAGCGAAGCTCGGGCCGCAATGCATGGGCTACGGAACGAATTGCGCGACGACACCCTCTTCGCCTTCCGCGCGAGCCATGCTACGCAGAGCGCCATGGCCACGCACATCACCACCGACTGCATCAACTGCGGCGCTTGCGAGCCGGAGTGCCCCAACGAGGCGATCAGCGAGGGCGACGAGATCTACGTCATCGACCCGGAGCTTTGCACCGAGTGCGTGGGCTTCCACGACCACGAGGCCTGCCAGGCGGTCTGCCCGGTCGAGTGCTGCCTCCCGGACCCGAAGCACGTCGAGGCCGAGCCCGAGCTCCTCGCGCGCGCCATGCGACTCCACCCGGAAGACGGGCAGCTGAAGTCCCGTGCCGCGGCGAACGAGTTCCCCTCGCGCTTCCGTAAGTAAGCGTCGCGCATGCGCATGCGCACGCTCGCGCCCGTGCCGATCGTTCGCGGTCGCGCGCGGGCGTTTCGCTTCATGGCCCGCTTCGCCTTCGCCCTTTCGCTCGTCGCGACCTGGATCGCCGCGGCGCCCGCGCCGAAGCCCAAGCCCGCAGCGGCGCGACCGAAGGAGACGCTCTCGGGCTTCTACCGCAAGGCCTCGCCCACGAAGCGCGACGCAAGACCGGCGGCTCCGGCACGCCCCGGCCTCTTCGCGGCGCGCTCGGGTTCCACGAAGACGGCGCCCCGCCCCGCCGTCACGGCCGCCTACCGCGACGCCGTGAAGCGATGGCACGAGGCGACCACGACCCCCGCCCCGCGAAACGCGAGCGGCGAGCCGTGCCTGGCGCTCGCGAACCTCAACAGCCACGAGCGGAGCGTGCTCTGCCCACGCGAAGACGGAAGCTTCGACGCCGACGCCCGCGAGGCCGCCGCGTACCTCTTCCGCGAGCCGGGGAGCGAGAACGCCCACCCGGTGCACCCCCGCCTGCTCACGCTGCTCCTCACGATTCAGGAACACTTTCACGCGGGCGAGGTTCGGCTCCTCTCGGGCTACCGCTCGCCCTGGGAGGGCAACTCGAACCACGGCAAGGGTCGCGCCGCGGACTTCGTGATTCCCGGCGCGAGCGACGACACCGTGGCGAGCTTCGCGCGGACGCTCGGCTTCGCGGGCGTCGGCATCTACCCCACGAGCCACTTCGTCCACCTCGACGTGCGCGACGCGAGCTACTTCTGGGTCGACGCGAGCGCGCCCGGGCGTCCGCACCGCGAGCGCGGCGTCCTCGCGAACGTGGCAAAAGAGAGCGACGAGCGCGCCAAGACCCGCGGCGAGCTGCGCGTGTTCGGCCCGCTCGTGAAGCACGACGCGCGCACCTGGCTCGCAGCCCGCGGCTCGAGCGCGCCGGCGTCGTCGGCCACCGAGGGCGAGGCCGCGAGCCTCGACGACGGCCGATCGACCGGCCCCGAGGCCTCCGAAGTGCAAACCGGCGAAGATGCGGACCTCGACGCCACGGATGAGTCAAAAGCGGGCGACTAGGACCGAAAGTGCGCCGCGCGATCGAAACGCGCAAGACGTTCGTTCCTGCAACGTATACGTTCGGGAAGGCATGGAGAGGGGGCCTTCCGCTGGAAGTGCGGCACGTTTTGCCGCGGCTCACGCCACCGTAGCGGTGGGCGGCGCCACCCTCGGCGG
>CAIOHM010000267.1 GCA_903858055.1 uncultured delta proteobacterium | reverse complement strand
GTATTGCAGCGCACGCACGCCGCATCCACCAGCCCAAAGGTCGCAATGCAGCTGCAATCCGACGCCGAATCGCTGGCGGCCGCGGACGTCGCGTTGGCGATGCAGCTCGTGCACGCCGAAGCCGTTGTTCCGCCCGATACGGAGTATTTACCCGCAGCGCACGCGGTGAAGGTCGTCGCCCCGTTTAGGCCGTAATAGCCCGGCGCGGCGACACAGCTCGCCGACGTTGTGCCATTTTTCAAATAGCTGCCGGTCGGGCACTGGAACGGAAACGCGATTTGGGCGCCGAGGTAGCCCGTATGGCTCGTCTCAAAAGCCGTGGATTTGAACGCGTCTGCGTTTGCGTTAATCGTCACGCTGTCCCATGCGCCGGCCCCCGAGCTCGTGTAGTCGGGGATCGGCCAATTGCAGCCAGCGCAGTCTTCGCTCGACTCCACCACGAGCCAGTATTTGCTCCCGGCGAGCAGGGGAGCGCTCAAGGTGATGCGCCCATTGGTTCCGACGGGAACGGTGTACACCGACCCGGTGCCAAGCGTGGCCCAGCCCGCGTATTCCGTGAGTCTCGTGAGAAGCTGGTCCGGCCTCGTCAACCCCGTGGCGGCGTCGGTGTAGAGCGCAACCCGAAACTGCGCCACCTTGGCGTTGGACTGCCGAATGTTCAGCTTGATCGACGAGAGCGTGTCCGTGCCGTAAGCCGGAGTGAAGCGGAACGCCCAAATTCGCCCGGGGTCGGTCGTGTTGCCAAACGCCACGACTCTCGTCACGCTCGTGGAGGCGTGGTTGTAGAGGTAATACGTCGTAGCGTTGCTCGGCGGTGGCTCGTTGCCTTCGCTGTCCGCGGCCGTGTTCGACGAAGCACACCCGGTCGCAACGAGGGCGGCCCCGAAAAAAGCTCCAATGACAAAACGATGCAGCATAGGAGAGCCCTTTCGGCGTGTGGGAGCGTAGGAGAAGCTCACGTCGGTGGCGCGTGCGCGAAAAGACGCTGCGCGAGCCGGCCACGTAAAGTCACGGATGCGCGGCGCCACGTCAAGGAGCGTTTCATCGAGCGAGACAATTGTCGTTCCCGCTACCGTTCCGGGCCGGCGAGCCCTCGAGCGATCGTTTCGCACGTACACGCCGTCGAGCCCGAGCACGTGCAGGTGCACGTTGAGCCGCAGCGCCCCGTCGCTCCGCTGCACGAACACCACGAGCCCGGTGTGCGCCTCCCCTGCACTCCGAAGCCCGAAGGCCCGCTTCGCCCGCCGCCGCAGCTCCCCGCTCCGCACCCCCGTGAACGCTTCGACGATCTTGGTGCAAAACGCACGCTTGTAGGTTCTCGCCGCCGACCGCTCCGCGCGCGCGACGTCGCGCGGTCTCTCGCGGCGCCGCGTGCTCGAGCGCACACTCACCAAAACGTGAACGTCCGCGGACCCGGAACATCCGCTTCATGCGTTTCTCGACCGCCGAGCCGTGCGCATTTGCGTGAGCGATGTGAAGGTCCTGACGGACCCTGGCCGCGGCTTCGGTCGCGCGGCGAAGAACTGCGCGAAGAACCGCCGCTACGAGCGCGCGCTCGACGCGAGCGGCAAGGCCACGACCGAGACCAAGCTCTACAGCGTGCACTTTACACACTGAGTGGCGCGCGCCCCTAGGGCGTGGCAGCGCGATGGACGCGCACCTCCGGGAGCGAGAAGACGGTCTCGTCGTCGGGGCGCTCGACGTGCCGGATCGCCACGAGGCCCGGGCTCGCGCCGGGATGCACGGCCTCGAGCGCGAGGCTCATGCGACGGCTTCCACGGAACGGGACCGCCATGAGCTGGGACTTCGAGGCGCCCGTGGCCTGCTGCCCGTAGACAAGGTTTCCCTTGTAGTCTGCAAGGATGTCGTCGGTCTGCGTGATCGCCAGGTTCGAGGGGGCGGCGACGATCGCGTAGTACTCGGCAGGATCTTTCGAGGGATCGAGCTCGACGACGAGCTGGGTCTTGCCTCCCTGGAGCGGGAGGTCCGTGGCGGCGAGGGCGGCCTTCACCCACGGTGATGGCGGCCCGCTCGTGAAGCGAACGACGCCGGAGCGGTCGATGCGTGTCACGGGCCCCGGAGGCACGAGGAGCGTGAGTTCCAGGAAGCGCACCAGGGCCATCGGCGCCGAGTACACGCCGCCGAGGAGCGCAGGCCCCTGGAGAAGACCAGGCTCTTTCGTGAGGAACAGATCGCGCGCGGCGATCCGATACAGGCGCTCGAAGGCCGTGCGCCCTTTGGGCCCTGTCGCGAGGGCGACCTTCGCCTCCTCGAGGAGCATCTGCGCGCGGCCGGTGCGGGAGAACGCGCGGAGGAAGCGGAAGCGGTCGTAGGCCTTGGCGAGCG
>CAIOHM010000266.1 GCA_903858055.1 uncultured delta proteobacterium | reverse complement strand
TGATTCCGCGTCGCGCGCTCGGCACGCTTGGTGGATGCGCTCGTTCGCCCTCGCCCTCGTCCTCTCGCTCACGGCGACACTCGCCGCTTGCGCCTCGACCCCCGCCGCGCCGGCGCCCGAGCCCGTGCCGCGCGACGAGAGCGCCTTCTGCGCCATGCGCCGGGCCGTTTGCGAACGCCAAATCGCGTGCGGCGTGTACCTCATGACCCGCGCCACGTCCGTGGAGTCTTGCCTCGGTCAGCTCGCGTGCGAGGCCCAGGAGCGCGCCGCGCGCGTGAGCGGCGTGAGTCTCGACGAGGCGAAGCTCCTCCGTTGCACCGCGGCCCTGAAGGCCGCTTCGTGCGCCGAGCTCACGCCGTTCGAAGGCCCCGTCGAGTCGAGCCTCCTCGCGACGAACGACGACTGCGCCACGGCGCTCGCCGGAACCCGCGTCGCGGGCGAAGCGTGCGTGCTCGGCTCCCAGTGCGCCGAGGGCTTCACGTGCGGCGGAAGCGCGTGCCCAGGCACCTGCCGCGCGAAGCCCGCTTCGTGCAACCCCGGCGTGTGCCCCGCAGGGACCTTCTGCGACGGTCTCGATTGCAAAGTGCAAGCAACGCGCGGCGCGACCTGCGCCCTCTGTGGTGGCGACGACGTCGCGTGCGGCAGCTGCGAGGCCGGTCTCTTCTGCCAGCTGCGCCCGGGCGAGTTCACGGGCACGTGCGTCGACGCGAAGCCCGCCGGGTCGTCCTGCGCCGACATCACCTCGTTCAACGAGTGCGCCGCCCCAAACGTCTGCCTCACGGACACCAGCCGCTGCGAGGCCCCGCGCGCGCTCGGCGAGACCTGCTCCGGTGCCCTCGATTGCGGGCGCGACGCGCGCTGCGACCTCGGCGGCACGGGCACGTGCGCGCCGCTCTTGCCGCTCGGTGCAGCCTGCACCAATGTCTTCTACGCCTGCGGCCCCGGCGCCTCGTGCGTGAGCGGCGTGTGCACGCGCGGCGGTGCACCACCGTCGAGGGGCGACGTGGAGGTCCGCGCCACCGTCGGCGCGGGCGAAGACTGCGGGCGCGCGAACTGCGGCCCCAATCTCGCGTGCCGGCCTCACGGCGACAGCCAAAACCCCTCGTGGAGCTGCGATCCGCTCGTGCCCGCCGGTGGCGTGTGCGAGCCCGAAAGCGAGGGCCTCAAGACCTTCCTCATGCTCGCGGGCAAGCGCGCAGCCGCGCCGTGCGCCGAGGGCGTGTGCGATCTCTTCGCGTCGCCGTGGCGCTGCGTGGTGCCGCAGGCTCCCGGGGCGCGGTGCTCGCGCGCGGGGGTCGATCTCGCGTGCGCGAGCGGCGTCTGTGCGAACGCGCGTTGCGCGGATTTCTACGCGTGCCGGTGACCCCAGCGAAAGGCTCCCCTTGGAACGAAGGCCCGGTCGTGGTCATCGGAGGTTTCGGGTCGGCGTCGGCCCGCGACGGTGAAAGCAGAGATCGATGACCTTCCTCGAACGACTCCAGTGGCGTTACGCGACCAAGAAGATGAACCCCGCGAAGGCGGTGCCCGCGGCGGCTGTCGAGCGCATCGTCGAGGCGATTCGCTTGGCCCCGAGCTCGCGCGGCCTGCAGCCCTACGAGCTCGTGGTCGTATGGGACCCTGCGGTGCGCGCCAAGCTCCGCGCCGCAGCGAACGGCCAGTCGCAGATCGAAGACGCCACATGCGTCGTCGTGTTCGCCTCGTGGGCAAGCTACACGCCGGAGCGCGTGAACGCGTACTTCGATCGTGTCGCGGAGGTGCGCGGCGCCGGTGAGTCCGTCGAGAAGGCACGCGCGGCGACGCTCGCCCTCGCGAGCGCCGCGAGCACGAGCCTCGACGGCAGCCACGCCGCCAAGCAGGCCTACCTCGGTCTCGGCGTGGGCCTCGCGGCCGCGGCTCTCGAGGGCGTCGACAGCACGCCCATGGAGGGTTTCGATCCCGCGAAAGTCGAGGAAATTCTCGGTCTCTCCGCGCGCGGGCTCCGCGCCACGGCGCTCATGGCGATCGGCCATCGCGACGAAGCGAGCGATTGGCTCTTGGCGCTCCCGAAGGTCCGCCGCACGCGCGCCTCGTTCGTCACGGACGTGCGCGCGTGAGCCCGCCAAAGCTCGCGCCCTGGCTCGAGGCCGCGCTCCGCGGGTCGCTCGCGCTCTTCATGCTCGTCGCCGGGGTCATGCACTTCGTGGCGCCGACGTTCTACGAGCAGATCGTGCCGCCGCCCTTGCCCGCGACGATCATCGTCGCGCTCAGCGGCTTCGCGGAGATCGCGCTCGGGATCGGCCTCGCCTTCGAGCCGACGCGTCGTGCGGCGGCGTGGGGCACCGTGGCGCTGCTCGTGGCGGTCTTTCCTGCGAACGTCTACATGGCGGTCTCGGGCGTGCAGCTGACGGACCTGCCTTCGTGGATGTCGCAGCCGACCACCGCCGCGCGTTACGCGCGCCTGCCCGTGCAGCTCGTCTTCCTCGCGTGGGCCTGGCTCGTCACGCGACGCCCGTGATCGCGAGCGCTCGCCGGCGGCTGTCGACCACCACCTCCGCCTCGTCGCCTTCGCTCTTGCCGAGGAGCGCGCGACCGAGGGGCGACTTGACGGTGACGACGTGCACGCGCCCCTGCGCGAGGCGCTGACCACCGCCATGCGGCGCGAGGAAGTAGACGCGCTCGTCCCCGTCCTCGTCCTCCGCCGTGACGACGCAGCCGAGCACGCTGGTCCCGCGCATCGGTGCGGCCGGTGTCCACGCGCGGACCTCGGCGAGGGCCGTGCGCAGCTCCTCGAGGCGCAGCGCGTGCCCGCGCGCGAGGTACGAGGCCTCGAGCGCGCGCGTGTCCTTGTCGTTCTCGGGCTTGGCCTCTTCGTGCGTCGCCGCGTCGACCGCCGATCGCTGCGCACGTTCGAGGGTCTCGCCGTCGCTCGCGAGGGCCGCTTCGAGCTCGCGCTTCAGGGTGTGCTTATCGAAGCTCATGGGCGTGAGAACCTCGGACCCCAAGCGGAGACGAGAGCCTCCGCGGGGTCGTGATGATCATGCGCCTTTGGTCCAGCCGCCGTCGCAGGCGACCGCCTGGCCGGTGATGTACGCCGCGCGCTCGGAGGCGAGGAAGGCCGCGAGCGCCGCAAACTCCTCGGGCTTGCCCACGCGCCCGGCAGGTACCGTCGCGCCGATGGCCTCGTAGGAGACCTTCAGGTCGCGGAGGCGCTCGGTGTCCGTGTAGCCGGGCAGGAGGCAGTTCACGGTGATGCCCTGGCCCGCGACCTCGTTGCTCAGGCTTTTGGCGAGGCCGAGGAGTCCCGCGCGGAAGCCGTTCGAGATCGTGAGGCCGGGCAGGGGCTCGCGCGCCGCCACCGAGGTCACGAGCAAAATGCGACCCCAGCCGCGCGCCTTCATGCCTGGGAGCACGCCCTGAATCGAGTCGATGGCGCTCATCCACAGACCCTCGAAGCCGTCGTGCCACTGGGCCGTGCTCACGTCGGCGAAGGGAAGCTTCGGCGGACCGCCTGTATTGTGCACGAGAATGTCGCACGAGCCGAGCTTGGCTTCGACCTCGCGCGAGAGCGCGAGCGCTGCACCGGGCTCGCCGAGGTCGCACGGCAGCGCGAGCTCCGCGCCGATCTCCTCGCGCGCTTTCGCGATCTTGCTCGCGTCGCGCGAGCAAATGGCGACGCGCACGCCCTCCTCGACGAGGGCCTTCGCGATGGCGCGACCGAGGCCCGCAGAGGCCCCTTGCACGAGGGCCACGCGGCCCTTGATTCCGAGATCCATGGCTTACTTCCTGAGCACGGGTTCGAGCTTCTGGGTGATGAGGGCCGAAGCCGTCGCGAGGTCTACGTCGTCGGCGCGCGTGACGCCGCGGCGCAGCTCTCCGAGGATGCCGTCGGCCACGAAGCCCACCTCCTGCGCGAAGCGGTAGGGCACGCGGCTGAAGCTCACGAGCGCGTAGCGTGACGTGAAACGGCCAGGGAATTCGTTGAGCAAACGCTTCTCGATGGCCTTCTCGAGGAGGAAGTTCGGGTCGCCGACCTTGTCGCGCATCTCGACGAAGTTCGCGACGGCCATGTCCGCGATTGCGTCTGCGTCGGGCTTGCGGTTCTTCGCGTAGGTCCCGAGGTCGCGGTGCCAGGCCGTGGGGTTCGCGCCGATGAAGTCGTCGAGGAGCGCGCAGTCTTCGAAGCCGCAGTTCATGCCTTGGCCGAAGAACGGCACGATGGCGTGGGCGGCGTCGCCGAGCACGAGCGCGCGGTCGCCGACGTTCCAAGGCGCGCACTTCACCGTGACCATCTGGCCCGTGGGGTTCTTGAAGAACGTGCCCGTGACGTCCGTGAGGAGCGGCACGACGTCCGCGAAGTACGCGCTGAAAAAGCGCTCGACCGCCGCCGGCTCCTGCAGCGTCTCGAAGCTCAGCTCGCCCTTCCACGGGAGGAAGAGCGTGCACGTGAAGCTCCCATCGAAGTTCGGGAGCGCGATGAGCATGAACGTGCCGCGCGGCCAGATGTGCAGCGCGTTCTTCTCGATCTGGAAGGCGCCGTCGGCGGTCGGCGGAATGTGAAATTCTTTGTAGCCGTAATCGAGGACGTCCTCGCTCTGCGTGAAGCCCGGCTGGGCCTTCATGGCCGTGCGGAGCGCCGAAGCGCTGCCGTCCGTGCCGAAGAGCAAATCGCCGGCGATCGTCTTCGTCGCGCCCGTCTCCTCGTCGACGCACTCGAGAGAGGCGTCGTCGAAGTTCACGGCGGTCGCGCGGTGACGGAAGTGGATGTTCACGCGCCCGGTGGCCTCGGCGTGCGTGAGGAGGGCCTTGTTCAAACCGCCACGGCTGATCGAGTAGATGCACTCGTCGTCGTTCTTGCCGTAGGGCTGGTAGGCGAGGGTGCCGTCGACCGCGTGCATCATGCGCCCCTTCATCGGGATCGCCTCCGCGAGGACCTCCTGCGCGAGGCCAAGGCGCTCGAGCGAATGAATCCCGCGCGTCGAGAGGGCGAGGTTGATGGATCGCCCGGCGCGGATGGTCTCCTTGCGCATGTCGGGGCGGCGCTCGAAGACCTCGACCGCGTAGCCGCGGCGCGCGAGGAACATCGCGAGCATGGAGCCCACGAGGCCGGAGCCGATGACGTTGACGTGCTCGATGGAATCAGGCGTGGGCATGTTGCCTCAGGATTTGTGCGAAACGGTAAACGTCGATGAAGCGGTTGTAGAGCGGCGTGGGCGCGGCGCGGACCACGTTGGGCTCGCGGAAATCGACGATGACGCCGGCCTCGACGAGGCGCTGCTGGAACGCCTTCGCGTCGCTCTTCACGCGCAGCGAGAGCTGGCAGCCACGCTCATGGGCGCTCCGGGGGGTCACGATCTCGACCGGCTCGCCGGGGATCGCCCGCACGAGGTCGTCGAGGTAGCCGGTGAGCTTTTCGCTCTTCGCGCGGAGCGCGGTCATCGTCGCGCGATCGAAGATCTCCATCGACGCGCGCAGCGCGGCAAGCTGCAAAATGGGCGGGTTCGAGAGCTGCCAGCCCTCTGCGCCGCGGATGGGGTGGAACCGGGGGCCCATCTCGAACCGCGTCGCCTTGTCGTGGCCCCACCAACCGGCGAGCCTCGGCATCGCAGGGGCGTCCGCGTGGCGTTCGTGCACGAAGCAGCCCGAGAGG
>CAIOHM010000265.1 GCA_903858055.1 uncultured delta proteobacterium | reverse complement strand
GGCAGCGGCGTGGCGGCCGCGGTGGAGGTGCTCCCCGGCATCGTGCCGCTCTGGAACCTCATCCGCGAGCAAAAGACCTACCAGATCACGAGCCTCCAGCAGCGTGGTCGGGGCCTCGGCATCGTGCGCCTCGACGAGTCGCTCGCGGACCTCGTGCGTGCGGGCACCGTGACCCGCGCCGCGGCGATCGAGGTCGCAGAGAACCCCGCGGAGCTCGAAGCCACGCTCGACGGCCGCACCGCCGCCGACGCAGGTCCCCCGCCGCCGCCTCAGTTCGACCCGCGCCAAATGCTCCCCGGTGGTCTCTTCAAGAGGAACAGCTGATGGCCGAGATTCATCGCTACTTCGACGAGCTGCTCGCCCTGAAAGGCAGTGACCTCCACCTCGCGGCGGACCTCCCGCCGATGTACCGCGTACACGGTCAGCTCGAGCCCTCGGGCACCGAGGCCTTCGGGGAAGCGAACCTGCAGCGCATCCTCCTCGAGATCTTGGACGACGGTCAGCGCGAAGCCTTCCTGCGCGATCGCGACCTCGACTTCGCGATCGACCACGGCGCGAGCCTGCGCCTTCGTGCGAACTATTTCTGGAAAATCAGCGGCCCGGGCGCAGTCTTTCGTACCATTCCGACCTCGGTGCGTTCGCTCGACGACCTCGCCGCGCCGGTCGCGATCCGCAAGCTCGCCGAGCGCAAGAACGGCCTCGTCCTCGTCACCGGACCGACGGGATCTGGCAAGTCCACCACGCTCGCGGCGATGATCGACTTCATCAACGCGACGCGCCCGTGCCACATCCTCACGGTCGAAGACCCCGTCGAGTTCGTGCACCGCCCCAAGGTCGCGCAGGTCACCCACCGCGAGGTCGGCCCGGACGCGTCGAGCTTCGCGAGCGCGATTCGCAGCGCGGGTCGCGAAGACGCCGACGTGATCCTCATCGGTGAGCTCCGCACGAACGAGACGATGAAGCTCGCCCTCCAGCTCGCGAGCTTCGGCATCTTGGTCTTCGGCACGCTCCACACGAACAACGCCTCGTCGACCATCGATCGCATCCTCAACGCATTCCCGCCCGACGAGCAGGGGCAGATCCGGGGCATGCTCGCCGAGAGCCTCGCGGGCGTCGTCGCCCAGCAGCTCGTCCGCACCGCCAACGGCAAGGGACGCGTCGCAGCCCACGAAATTCTCGTGGGGTCGCCTGCCCTCGCCTCGATGATCCGCGAGGGCAAGACCTTCCAAATCCCCAACGTCATGCAGGCCGGTCAGGCGCAGGGGATGCAAACGATGGACATGGCCCTCCTGCGCCTCGTCGAGAACCATGTGATCTCCGCCGCCGCGGCGATCGAGAAGGCGACCGACAAAGAGACCTTCGAGAAGCTCCTCGGCGACAAGGCGCAACCGGCGCCGCCGTAATCGATTCACTTTGCCGGAATTCCGCGCGGATTACGCCGCGCGTCATTGACGAACGTGTCGCGTCGGAACATGCTCCGCACGCCCCCTTTCACCCTTTCGTGCGAGCGACCTCATGGCCACCGTTACCGCCCTCGATTCCCGCAAGAAGAAGGCCTCCGAGACCAGCGTGAGCGCGCCCGCCGAGGCTTCGCCCGAGCGGAAGACGATCCGGAACCTCTCGCCCGCCGACGGCGAGCCGCTCGCGCCGGTCAACGTGACGACGCCCGACGAAGTTCGCGCCGCCGTGCAACGGGCGAAGCGAGCGCAAGCGGCGTGGGCCCGCATGCCGATCGAGGAGCGCGCCGAGCGTGTGCTGCGTTTCCGGGACGCGCTCGTCGAGAACGCCGATCGGCTCGTGGACGTGCTCGTGCGCGAGACCGGGAAGCCGCGCAACGAGGCGCTCCTCCACGAGATCCTCGTGGTCGCCGACCTCGCCTCGTACTTCGCGCACAACGCCGCGCGCATCCTCGCGCCGCAGAGCATCTCGCTCCACTTCCTCGTGCATCGCGCGAGCTACGTGCACTATGCACCGAAGGGCGTCATTGGCGTCATCTCGCCGTGGAACTTCCCCTTCGCGATTCCCATGGGCGACGTCATCCCGGCGCTGCTTGCGGGCAACGCCGTCGTCGTGAAGCCCAGCGAGGTCACGCCGCTCATCGCCCTCGAGGCGAAGCGCATCTACGATTCGACGGGCCTCCCGGAAGACCTCTTCCAGGTCGTCCCCGGCGACGGCGCCACGGGTCAGGCGCTCATCGAGTCGGGCATCCAGAAGCTCATCTTCACGGGCGGTGTCGCCACGGGAAAGCGCGTTGCCTCGGCGTGCGGCGCCCAGCTCGTCCCGTGCGTGATGGAGCTCGGCGGGAAGGCCCCGCTCCTCGCGCTCTCCGACTGCGACGTCGAACGCACGGCGCGCGCCATCGTCTACGGCGGCTTCTGCAACTCGGGCCAGGCGTGCATCTCGGTCGAGCGTGTTTACGCCCACCGTTCCATTCACGACCCGCTCGTACGTCGCGTGAAGGAGCTCGTGAACGAGCTCAAGCAGGGCGACGCGTCGAAGAGCTTCGTCGACGTCGGGTCGATCATCTTCGGCAAGCAAATGGAGGTCGCCGAGCAGCTCATCGCCGACGCCGTGGCGAAGGGCGCCGAGGTCGTGGCCGGTGGTGAGCGCGTGCACCGTGCGGGCAACTACTTCCAGCCGACCGTGCTCACCGAGTGCCACCACGGCATGGCCGTCATGCGCGAGGAGATCTTCGGACCGATCGTGCCCATCCAGCGCATCGACAGCGACGAGGAGGGCATCGCGCTCGCAAACGATTCGCACCTCGGCCTCAACGCGTACGTGTTCTCGAAGAGCCGCGAGCGCGCGCTCCGCGTCGCCGAGAAGATCGAAGCGGGCAGCGTGGTCGTCAACGACGTCATGCTGAACTACGGCGCCTGCGAGACCCCCTTCGGCGGCCTCAAGGAGTCGGGCTTCGGGCGCGTCCACGGCGACGACTCGCTCCGCGAGATGTGCGACAAGCGGCACGTCAACTACGGGCGCATCCCCATGCCCTCGCGCGATCCGCTCTGGTTCCCCTACTCGCAGACCTCGTACTCGATCTTCTCGAAGGGCCTCGAAGTGCTCTTCCATGGCGCGGGCCTCGTGCAGCGCATCGTGAAGAAGATCCCCTGACCCGCTGCGCAGCGGCTACGCCCTTCCCATGAGCCTCGGCACCCGCGTCGACTTGCACTGCCACTGGGTGGCCCACATCGACGACGGCGCGCGGTCGCCCGAGCAAGGCGTGGCGATGCTCAAGGGGCTGAAGGCGCTCGGCTACCGCGAGGTGGTCGCGACTCCGCACATGCGTCCGGGCATGTTCGAGAATGACCGCGCGGCGATCCACGCCGGGTACGCCGCCATGGAGCCTCACCTCGCAGGGGAAAGCGCGCTTCCGGCGGTCTCCGTCGCGCGCGAGCACTGGTTCGACGACGTCGTGTACGCGCGCCT
>CAIOHM010000264.1 GCA_903858055.1 uncultured delta proteobacterium | reverse complement strand
CGAAAAGCCGATGGGCCCAACGCCACCGGCTCCTCCGCTCGCCAACAATGAAAAAGCGCTCGGGTCGGGACCCGAGCGCCACATCGAGTGGGCCATGTAGGACTTGAACCTACAGCCAACGGATTAAGAGTCCGCTGCTCTACCAATTGAGCTAATGGCCCGTGAGGGAGCGCGGTAGCTAGACGCGAGTCACGGGCGTGTCAAGCGCCTGTTTTTTTGCCACCGTCACTTTCCGCGAGCTCCCGGAAAATCGCGTCGAGCGCGTTCGGCCACGGGTCGTCGTCGAGCTCCCAGTTTTGTCCCCAGAGGTGCTGGCCTCCGTCGACGTACCAGGTCTCGCCGGTGACGTACTGCGTGGCCTCGGAGGCGAGGAAGACGATGAGCTGGGCGACCTCTTCGCAGGTGCCGAGGCGGTGCGCAGGGATGCGCTTGCGGCCCTCGGCGATGAGGATCTCTTCGTACTGCGCGATGCCGCTCGAGAGGATGATGCCTGGCGCGACGGAGTTGACCTGCACGTTGTGCCGCGCCCACTCGACCGCGAGCGTCTTCGTCATGTTGTCGACGCCGGCGCGCGCCGCCCCCGTGTGGACCATGCCCGGAAAGCCGCGGAAAATGTTCGCGATCACGTTCACGATGCGCCCTTTTTTGCGAGGGATCATGCTCTGGAGCGCCACCTCGCGCGTCATGTAGAACGTACCGTTGAGGTTGTTGCGGATGACCGCGTCCCAGCCCTTCGTGGCGAGCGCCTCCGCGGGCACCGGGAACTGCCCGCCCGCGTTGTTGATGAGCGCATCGATCGGCCCGAGCGCTTCGATCGTGCCCTTCACGAAGGCCGCGACGGACTCGGGGTCGCGGATGTCGCACACGGCGGCGTGGATGGCGTGACCTTCCTTCGCGAGGGCTTCACGGGCGACTTGAAGCTTCTCCTCGCGGCGCCCGCAGATGGCGACCTTCGCGCCGAGCTCGAGGAACGCGCGCACCGAAGCGAGGCCGATGCCGGTCGCGCCGCCGGTGACGAGGATGACTCGGTCGCGGAAGAGGCCCGGGTGGAAGATGCTCACCATGCGCGGAGCGTACCGGGAATTCGCGCGCGCGTGCAGGGTGCACTAGAACCGCGGTGTGCCCGCGCTCGACGCCCATGCCGACGGCTACTTGCTCGAGCTCGCGACCACGCGCGGGCTCTCGAAGCACACGCTCGACGCCTACGCGCGCGACGTGGCCGTGCTCCTCGCGAAGACCTCGGGCGAGGTGGGCGAACTCCGGACCGAGACGCTCGCGGGGGCGCTCTCGGACGAGCTCGATCGCGGCATGAGCGCGCGTTCGACCGCACGACGTCTCTCGGCGTGGCGCGGGTTCTGCCGCTACCTCGTGCGCGAGCGCGTGATCGGCGAGGACCCGACGTCGCTGCTCGATCGCCCGAGCACGCGGCGCAAGCTCCCGAAGGCCATCGGCGTCGACCCGATGCTGCGGCTGCTCGAAGCCCCCTCGGAGAGCGACCCGCGCGGGCTTCGCGATCGGGCGATGCTCCAGCTCATGTACGCCTCGGGGCTGCGTGTCTCGGAGCTTTGCTTGCTGCGGCTCGCCGACTTCGATCGCGAGCGCGGCATCGTGCGCGTGCAGGGCAAAGGCGACAAGACCCGCCTCGTGCCCGTGGGGGAAGAGGCGCTCCTCGCGGTCGATCGCTACCTCTCCGAGGCCCGCGGCCGGCACGCGACCGCCAAATCGAAGACGCTCTTCGTGAGCCCGCGTGGCTCGGCGCTCACCCGTCAGGGGTTCTGGAAGAACGTGAAGCGCTACGCGCGCGTGGCGGGCGTAACCGAGTTCGTCTCACCGCACGTGCTTCGGCACTCGTTCGCCACCCATCTGCTCGAGGGCGGCGCGGACCTGCGCGCCGTGCAGACGATGCTCGGCCACGCGGACCTCGCCACGACCGAAATCTACACGAAGGTCACCGACGACCGGGTCTCGCGCGCGCACGCCAAACACCACCCGCGCGGCTAGGCGAACGGAGCTCTTTGCGCGGTAAATCGCGAACGATTTCGTGAAACGCACGTTCTCCCGCGCAAGGCCTCACGGTCCTCCGCCGCCTCTGCTACGAGCGGCGCCATGGTGGAGCATCGCTGGGCGCACAAGCACCTCCTGAGCATCGCAGACCTCTCCGTCGAGGACCTCGAGACCGTTCTTGCGAAGGCCGACGCGAACTTCGACGAAGCGCGCAAGCGCCCCAAGAAGGGTGACGCGCTCCGCGGCCGCACGGTCATCAACGTCTTCTTCGAGTCGTCGACGCGCACGCGCTCGTCGTTCGAGGTCGCCGGCAAGCGACTCGGCGCCGACGTGGTGAACATCAGCGTCTCGACCTCGAGCGTGAGCAAGGGTGAGACCCTCCTCGACACCGTGAAGAACCTCGAGGTCATGCGTGCGGACGCGATGGTCATCCGCCACCAGGCCTCGGGCGCACCGAACTTCGTCGCCGCGCACACGCGCGCGAGCATCCTCAACGCGGGCGACGGCATGCACGAGCACCCGACGCAGGCGCTCCTCGACGCGCTCACGATTCGGCGCCACTTCGGCACGCTCTCGGGCCTCACGGTCGCCATCTGCGGCGACATCGTGCATTCGCGCGTCGCCCGCTCGAACGCGATCTTGCTCGGCAAGACCGGCTCGAAGGTTCGCCTTTGTGGCCCGAAGACCATGATGCCTCGCGAGGCGCAGGAGCTCGGCGCGACCACGAGCGTGCACACGAACCTCGACGAGGCCGTCGACGGCGCCGACGTCGTCATGATGCTCCGCATCCAAAATGAGCGCGTCTACGGGCCGGTCATGGCCTCGACGCGGGAGTACAGCCGCACCTTCGGCCTCAACACGCGACGCCTCGAAGGCGCGAAACCCGGCGCGATCGTGATGCACCCGGGTCCCATCAACCGCGGCGTCGAGCTCGACACGCGCCTCGCCGACGGCGCGCGCAGCGTGGTCCTCGAGCAGGTCGAAGCCGGCGTCGCCGTGCGCATGGCCGCGCTCGATCTCTGCATCGCCGCGAACAAGGAGATCGCCGTCTCGTGAACCGCGAGGCGCCGCTCGGGGTCTTCGACTCGGGGCTCGGTGGCCTCACGGTCGTGCGCGCCCTGCGCGCGGCGCTCCCGCACGAAGACATCGTGTACCTCGGCGACACGGCGCGCGTGCCCTACGGCACGAAGGGGCCGGCCACGGTCTTGCGGTATGCACTCAATTGCACGCGCGCCCTCGTCGATCGCGGCGTGAAGGCCATCGTCATCGCGTGCAACACCGTCAGCGCCGTCGCCCCCGACCGCCTCCGCGCCGACTTCGACAAGCCCGTGCTGAGCGTCATCGAACCGGGCGCACGCGCGGCCATTCGCAGCGCCGGAGACGGCCGCATCGGGGTCCTCGGCACCACGGCCACGATCGCTTCGGGGGCTTACGTGCGCGCGGTCTCCGCCAACTCCACGCGCTGCGAGGTCCTCGGTCGCGCGGCACCGCTGCTCGTGCCGCTCGCCGAGGAGGGCTGGCTCGAAGGCGAGGTTCCGTCGCTCGTCGTGCGCGAGTACCTCCAGGCGTTCGTGGGCAAAGGCATCGGCGCCGTCGTACTCGGCTGCACGCACTACCCGCTCTTCCGCCCGCTCATCGAAGAGCAGGTGCGCTCGCTCCTCGGGCCCCACGTGAACGTCGTCGACAGCGCCCTCGCGACCGCCGACGAGACGCGCGACTTCCTCGTCGATCGCGAGCTCACGAGCACGCGCACGCGACCCGGCGAGCTCGAGTTTCTCGTGACCGATCGGCCGCGCTCGTTCGAGGCGGTCGCTCAGCGCTTCCTGGGCGATGCGGCCCCCGCCGCGACCGTCATCGACCTCTGAAGGCATCCGCACCGGAGCGGATCGCGACAACAATCTCGCTGGATTTCTCCGTCGATGCTTGCCGCGCCCCCGTCGCGGAAGGTACTCTCCGGCGGTTCAGAAAGGCGCGGAGCTGGGCAGCCCCGCGAACGAAGCAGATGCGTCGAAGCACCGTGTGTTGGGCAACGTTCGTGACGGTCGTGGGCGGCCTCTCCCTCGCTGCGTGTTCGAGCAGCGGCGCCGGTAACGAAGCGCTCGACCCGCCCGTCGATGCTGCGCCCCCGCCGGCCGACACGGGCGTGGTCGTGGACACGGGCGCTCCGGACTCGGGTGCCCCAGTCGTCGATGCGGGCGCGGATGCCGCGCGTGACGCCACCGTGGCCGATGCAGCGCCGGACGC
Source organism: uncultured delta proteobacterium (assembly GCA_903858055.1). Classification (GTDB taxonomy): domain Bacteria; phylum Myxococcota_A; class Polyangia; order Polyangiales; family Polyangiaceae; genus CAIQDA01. The sequence goes on along the minus strand of CAIOHM010000264.1, from coordinate 2,684 downwards.
TGCTGCCGACGCGGCCCTTGGCGATGCCACGGTCACCGACGCAGGCACCCGCGATGCGGCGGTCGACGCGGCGGTCGACGCCGCGGTCGACGCGGGGCCGGTGTGTGTGAGCACGCAACCACTCGAGCGAAGCTGCGGCATCTGCGGAAAGCAGACCGCGAGCTGCACCGCCAACGATGGTGGCACCTACGACCAGGGCTCGTTTGGCACTTGCACGGGCGAGCGTGACGGCGGCTGCCAACCGGGCACCGAGGTCGACGGTGGCATCGCTTGCGGTCGCTGCGGCCGCTCGCGCGCGGTGTGCCAATCCGACTGCTTCTACGCCCAGGGCAGCTGTGTCGAGCCACCGGGCTCCGTGTGCACGCCAGGCGAGCGCGTCTTCCGCCTCGGGCTCTCGTGCCCGGGCGCGAACGAGGGTCGCTACGCGATCTGCGGCGCCAGCTGCCAGTTCAACTACGGCGACTGCACGGTCGAGGAGACCTGGGTCAACGTCTCGGCGAACGTCGGTGCGACCGTGTCGCGCCCCTTCGCGCTCACGGCGACCAAGACCACGGCCCGGGGGGCGTCGAGCGGCACGAACTGCGCGCCGACGTCGACCGTCACCCCGTACGAGACCACCGTGATTCGCAACACGACGGGCAAGAACCTGAAGGTCGCCATCTGGGAGTCGTTCCCCGCGACCAGCTCGACCACCTACCTCGATACGGTCATGAACGTGTTCAGCGGCGAGGGCCTGCCTGCGAGCCGCGCGGCCTGCCTCGGCGCCAACGACTCCTGTTCGACTTCCCCCTGCACGAGCGGCAGCGGCCTCGCAGGGCTCGTGGGCACGTCGGCCGTGACCATTGGCGTCGGCGAATCGCTGACCGCGTACACCGGCTGTTACTCGAGCACCTGCACCACCCCGACGAACCTCGTCCTGAACGTGCGCACCCTCGAGATCCTCCCCTGACGCCTACCGCGACGGAAGCCCCATGAAACTCAACCCGATCTCCCTCCTCCTCTGCGCCGTCGCCGCGGCGACGCCCTTTGCGCTCGGGTGCTCGAGCTCCGGCTCCGAAGAGGCGCCCACCGAGCCCGCCGACACCGGCGCGCCCGTCGTCGACGCCGCGCCGACCGTCGATGCGGGAACGCCCGCCGACCTCGACGCCGCAGCCGACGCTTCGCCCGACGCCGGGAGCGTGCAAGATGCAACCATCGCGGACGCCACCGTCCCCGATGCGGCTGCCGACGCCACGAGCGACGCGACCGTGGGAGATGCGACCGTGGGTGACGCCGGAGCGGACGCGGGGCCCGTCGACGCGGGGCCGATTTGCCGCTCGAGCAACGACTTCGACGAGCGCTCGTGCGGCGTGTGCGGCCGTCAGTCGCGCATTTGCCGCACGCAGGCGGACGGCGGCCTTGGCTGGGCGGACTGGTCGTTCTGCAACGGCCAGCTCGACGGCGGGTGTGTGCCCGGAACCGAGCCGGACGGCGGCCTCGCATGCGGTAACCGCTGCGGACGCCAGCGCGCCGTGTGCCAGAACGACTGCTCGTACGCCTTCGGCTCGTGCATCGCACCGCCGGGGGCCGTTTGCGACAAGGGCACGAGCGCCTGGACGCAAGACGATGCAGGGTGCACCGATCCCACGCACGGGCGTCGACGCAGCTGCCTCAACGATTGCTCCTGGGGCACCTGGTCCGATTGCGAGCCGTACTACACGCTCGCCGACGGCGGACTCGCGGCATCCGCGGAGCTCGTGATCACGAACGACACGACCAAGTCGGTGACGAAGACGCTCGCGAGCACGACGACGATGGCGCGCATCCCGACCTTCCCGAGCGCATGCCCGCTTACGGGCACCTTCAGCACGGCGACCGCCTACGTCTACGCGACGGTGGGCAACGCCACGGCCCAGCCCCGCACCGTCGCGGTCTGGGCGTCCACGCCCACGGGAGGCGCGTCAATCGACACCGTGACCGCCGTTTACCCGACCGCCACCGGCCCCACCGACGAAACCGCACGCCGCAGCTGCGTCGGGACCGCAAACGATACGTGCGCGAGCGGGAATCCCCAGGGTTGCTCGTCGCCGTGGTCAGGCCTCGTGGGCAGCGAAGCCATCGTGATTCCGGCCGGTGCAACCTACACGGTCCTCGTGCAGGCGTACTTCTCCACCGGAACCGGCGGTGTGGTGATCAACGCGAAGGCCGTGAACTAGCCTTACGCGACTCGCCCGAACGGAGAAGGCCTCGGACCACCCGGTCTCGAGGCCTTTCTTTTCGTTCGTGGCTTGGCAGCACGCCTGAGCCTTCCGTATTCTGCGGCCTCACTGGACCGTGGCACTCCGCGGTGGCGAGGGCACAGCATGCATCGAACGATCAAGGGCCGTTGGGGGAGTACGTGCGCGCTGGCGCTGCTGCTCGCGAGTTCACAGGCATTCGCCGACGCCCGTACGGACGCGCGCCGGAGTTTCCGTCGCGGCATGGATCTCGTCGCCGAGGGCAAGTACGACACCGGTATCGCTGAGCTCAAGCGCGCGTACGAGACGCTCCCGCACATCAACGTGCTCTTCAACATCGCCCGCGCCTACACCGAGATGGGCGACGTCGAGAACGCGCTCGTCTACTACGAGCGCTACGCCCTCGAGAACCCGCCGGACAAAGAGGAAGTCCTCGCGACCATGCGCCAGCTCCAAGGCCGCATGGAT
>CAIOHM010000263.1 GCA_903858055.1 uncultured delta proteobacterium | reverse complement strand
GCGGCCGCGCGCGATCTCGCCGCACGCGCACGCACGCTTCGTGACGCGTGGGCTCGAACGAGCGGCAATTACCAGGGAAGCCTCGCGACGGCCGGTGCCGGGTCTTCCGTGTACACGACGGAGGCGCTCGCGCTGAACGCCGTCGCGGACGCGCTCATCTACGTCGACGAGTACGTGAAAGATTGGAAGCTCGGCAAGCCCGCGGGCTTCTTCGAGTGCACGACGGGCACGTGCCCGAGCGCGGTCGAAGCTCCCTACGCGCGTGCCTCGAGGTCGGCACTCGTCGCGAACCTCGCGGCCGCACGGCGCATCGTGCAGGGCTGCGGCGAAGGGTTCGCGGGGCTCGGGGTCGACGACTGGCTCGCGAGCGTGGGTGCCGGAGAGCTTGGAAATCGCCTGCTTGGAACCCTTGCCGCCGCGCAAGAGAGCGTGGCCGCGCTCGACGGCTCCGTGGACGAGGTGCTCACGCGCGATGCAACGAAGGTCGCGCAGGCGCACGCCAACGTGAAGGCGTTCACGGCGCTGTGGAAGGCCGAGGTCTTGCCCGCGCTCGCGATGCAGCTGCCGACGAGCGCGCAGGGCGACAATGATTGAGCGCGTGCTCGCGGCGCTCTTCGATCCGTTTCGCGCGCTCGCGGAGCCGGAGAAGCGCGTCTTTTGGCCGCATTTGCTGGTTTCTGCGCTCCTCGTGGCGGTCGTGTGGCTTCGCGGTTCGCGTCGTCGGTCGCTCGCGCGCGTGCTCTTCGACCCGGCGCTCTGGCTCCATCGTTCGGCGCGCCTCGACTACGTGCTCTTCGCCGTGAAGGGCGTCTTGCGGGTGACGCTCTTCGCACCGTTCGCTCTCGCAGCGGTCCCGCTCGCGGCGCGGCTCTCGTCGATGCTCACCCACGCGCTCGGCGAGAGCCCCGTGCGTGGTGCCTCGCATGGCCTCGCCGTGCTGCTTTTCTCGGTGGTTCTCTTCGTTGTCGAAGACCTCTCGCGCTTCCTCTTTCACCTGGCCACGCACCGGGTGGCGCCGCTTTGGGAGCTCCACAAGGTGCACCACTCGGCCGAGGTGCTGACGCCGTTGACGCTCTACCGCGTGCACCCGATCGAGGGCCTCTTGAACCGCACGCGCGGCACGTTGACGATGGCGCTCGTCGCGGGCGTCTGCGCGTGGGCGTTTCCGGGGAGCGTGCGCGCCTACGAGATCCTCGGCGTCGACGCCTTGGGTTTTCTCTGGTCGTTCGCGGGTTCGAACCTGCGTCACAGCCACGTGTGGATCTCCTACGGACCGCGCGTGGAGCGTTGGCTCTTGAGCCCCGCGCAGCACCAGGTTCACCACGGGTGCGAGCCACGCCATCACGACCGCAACTTCGGCACGGCGCTCGCGGTGTGGGATCGGCTCTGCGGCACGCTGTACGTGCCGCGCGGCCCCGAGCGTGTGCGCGTGGGGCTCGCGCCCGGGCTCGCGGGGCACGGCGACGGGCTGGCGAGTGTCCTCGTTGCGCCGGTCGTGGCGGCGTTTTGCAGCGTTCTCCCGGCCAAGAAGCGCGCCGAAGACGCTGGGCTTCGCGTGCCGAGCGTCGCCGAGTAAGCTCCGCCCATGCCTCTCCGAGCCGTCATCGTCAGCGAGCGCGTGCGTGTGCCGCTCGAGGCGCTCGAGCTTTCGGTCGCGCGCGCGTCGGGGCCCGGCGGTCAGAACGTCAACAAGGTCTCGTCGAAGGTCGACGTGCGTGTCGACCTGGCGCGCATCGAGGGGCTCCACCCGGAGGCTCTCGCGCGCCTCCGTGAGGCGGTGGCCACGCGCCTCGACAGCGACGGACGCCTGCAAATCGTCAGTCAATCGACGCGCGATCAGCTCCAGAACATCGAGCAGGCGCTCGAGCGTCTTCGCCACCTCGTGCGCGAGGCCATGGTGCGACCCGTGGAGCGTCGCGCGACGAAGCCCACGCGCGGGTCCGTGAAGCGCCGGCTCACGGAGAAGAAGCAGACGGGGGAGCGGAAGGCGGCGCGACGGAGTCCTCGCGGCGACGAGTGACGAGGCCGAAGGTCGCGCGCGCGGCCGTGTGTTCGGCGGTGGGCGTTCCGTCTTCGTGGCGCACGAGGTAGTCGGGCTCGCGCACGGGCTCGAGGTGCGTGTCGTCCTCGGCGCGGCGACATGCAAAAAGGCTGAAGAGCGGCGCGAGGGTCGCGCGGGGGATGACGTCGCGCGAGCGGACGATCGCGAGGCCCGCGTCGGCGATGCACCGTTCGGCGCGCGCGCGCTGGGCGGTGGGGAAGACGAAGACGAAGCGGCCCCCGGGCGCGAGGGCCTCCCGCGCGGCGAGGCAGTAGTCGTGCACGGTGCCGCGAAGCTCGAAGCGCGCGTGGGCCTTTTGCGAATCCGCGGGGACCACGCCGTCTTTGACGTCCCAGTACGGCGGGCTCCCGGTGACGAGGTCGAACGTCTCGCCCGGGAAGCGAACTTCTCGCAAATCGCCGTGGAACGTACGTACGCGGGCTTCGAGGCCGTTCAGCGCCACGTTGCGCACGAGGAGCGCATGGCTGACGGCCTGCGCTTCGACGCTCGTCAGCGACGCGTTCGGTGAGCGTGCGAGCGCGAGCAAGCCGACGGAGCCAAGGCCCGCGCCGAGGTCGAGGATGCGTTGCGCGTCGCGCACGGTCTCGGCGGCGTACCAGCCCGTGAGCAGGTCGTCGGTCGAGTGCCGGTGGCCACGCTTGCGCTGCACGATGCGCCAATCGCCGGTGAGTCCGTCGACGGTGAGATCTTCGCCTGTGAGCGCGTCTTCCATGGGAAAAACCGCCGTAACATGCGCACGTTTCCTTGGCGAGGCGCCGTGCTGCTCCTAAGACCCGAGGGCTCATGGCCCCTCCTTCCTCACTCGATCGCCGCCAGGTTCTTCAGTTCGTCGTCGCTGCTGCGCTCGCGCCGGCGTGCGGCGGCAGCGGTGCAGCGGGCCCCGGCGAGGCGGACGCGGGCGCCGTGGACGCTGGCGATGCCGATGCAGGCGGATCGTCCCCCGTGGACGCCGCGTCGCCGGTCGACGCGGGCTCGCCCGTGGCTCCGCTCGACCCCGCGGCGATCCCGCAGAGCACGAAGTTCCCCATCGCCCTCACGAGCGGCGATCCCGGGCCCGATCGCATCGCGCTCG
>CAIOHM010000262.1 GCA_903858055.1 uncultured delta proteobacterium | reverse complement strand
GAGGCCGAGCCGCTCGCGAAGCACGTCGGCGATCACCGGAGGCACCCCCGTGGAGAACACGAAGGAGCGCGCGCGATTCCACAGCCAATCGAGGAGGGCGTCGCTCCCTGCCACGAACGCCCCTGCCCCGCCAAACGCCTTCCCAAAGGTCCCGACGAAGATGTCGGGCGTGACCCCCGCCGCGGCGCACAGACCCCTGCCCTCCGGCCCGAAGACGCCGAGGGCGTGGGCCTCGTCGACCATGAGCATGGCGTCGTGCGCGTCGCAGACTGCGCGCAGCGCGGCGAGGTTCGGCGTGTCCGCGTCCATGGAAAACCAGGACTCGGTGACGACGAGCGCGCGACGGTGCGCATGGGTGCGAAGAGCGTGATCGACGGCGTCCACGGCGAGGTGTGGCACCACCACGACCTGCGCGCGCGCGAGGCGGCAGCCGTCGATGATCGAGGCGTGGTTCAAGGCATCGCTCACGACGAGATCGCCGGCGCCGACGAGGGCTGAGACCGTGCCGACGTTCGCGGCGTAGCCCGAGCTGAAGACGAGCGCGTCGTCGAGGCCGAGCCACCGCGCGAGGTCCCGCTCGAGGTCCTCGTGGGATGCGCAGTCGCCGGTGACGAGGCGCGACGCCCCCGCGCCGAACACGCCCGCGTGCCCCTCCGTTCGCCGCGCGAGGCCGAGGTAATCGTTCGACGAGAGATCGACGAGCCCCTCCCCCGCCCGCGCGCGACGCACGCGCCGTGCCGATGCCGCCTCGAGGTCCGCGAGCGCGACCTCGAGAAACGCGAGGCTCTTCGGCGAGCTCACGGACGCCTCAGCGCGCGTCGACGTGGGAGATCGCTTCGTCGACGCGGGCGATGGCGGCGATCACGGTCTCGCGTGCGCGATGCTCGATCTGCGAACGACGGCCGCGCTCGGCGACGAGCTCGTCGGCGAGGGCGAGGGCCGCCATGAGCGCCGCCTCGGCGAGGTTCTGCCGCTGGGCACCGCCCGTGGAAGCGAGCTTCGCCTCGACCAGGGAGACGAGCTCCACCAAGTGTTCGTCGGGCGCTGTGGTCGAAAGCCGCAGCACCTGCCTGCCTACCGTGAGCTCCACCCGTCGCGACACGCGTGGAACGTAACAGAGTGGCGCGGACCGGCGTTGGAGAAATGCGCCTGGGAAGACGCTTGCGGCGCATGCCGAGAAAAGCCTAGCTTCGCGCGCGCTCGCGTCGAATGCGGGTTCATTGCTCGAGGTTCATTCAATGGCAACCGGTTCGGTCAAGTGGTTCAACGCGTCGAAGGGTTTTGGCTTCATCGTCAGCGACGAAGGTGGTGAGGACGTCTTCTGTCACCACAGCGCGCTCATGATGGACGGCTACCGCACCGTCGACGAAGGTCGCCGCGTGGAGTTCGAGCTCGCGAAGGGACCGAAAGGTCTCCAGGCGCAGAACGTCCGACCGATCTGACGCGCGCCGTCTCGCCGGCGCCCGCACGCCGCAAGGGCCCGAGGCCGTCTCCCGCGAGGCGGCCTTTTCGTTCCGAAGCACCTTGAACAAAGCCCGCCTTCGCGCGACGAACGATCCGTGATGGCACCCGGGAACTACCTCGCCTTCGCGCGCGCGCACTTCGGTCGCGCGCGTCACGACTTCGCGCTCTCCGGCGAACAGACGCCCCGCGCGTTCGTTTCGCCGCGGGGAGAGGGCAGGGGAGCCTACACGCCGCTCACGGCGCTCGAGGCGCTGCGCGACGAGCTCGCCGCGTTTCTCGGGCGACCCGCAGCCGAGGTGGTGCCCTGCCTCGGGACCTCGCAAGCGATGGCGGTCGCCGCGGCGTGTCTGCGCGAGGGCACGGTCGCGCTCGAAGCGCCCATCTACGAGCCCCTTCGTCTCGCCTTCGAAGGCGGAAGCTCGCGCCGCTTCGCCCGTGACGCGCACGACTCGTTCGAGCTCTCCGCCGGTGCGCTCGCCCCCGTGATGGCGGAGGCGCGCACGCTCGTCTTCGCGGAGCCACACAACCCGACGGGTGCGCGGACGAAGCCCGAGGTCCTTCGCGCGGCGCTCGCGTCGTTCGCAGGCACGGTGCTCGTCGACGAGGTCTACGCGCCCTTCGATCGCTACGTGAACGACGACGGCACGTGGCCAGGGCAGGGGAGGGATCTGCACCCGAACGCCTGGGCGATCGGCAGCCTCACGAAGGCGTACGGCCTTGGCCCGTACCGCGTGGGGTGGGTCGTCGTGCCGGAAGGCGAGCGGCCGCGCGTCGACGAAGCGGTCGTGCGCGCGGTGGGGGAACTCCCACTTCACTGGGCCCTCGAAGCGCGCGAGGTGCTGCGCCAAGTGCCCACGCTCGCGCGCGAGCTCCGCGCGACGCTCCCCGAGCGCCGTGCCCTCGTGCTCGCGTGCGTGAGGAGCATTCCCGGGCTCGAGGTTCACGAGCCGCCGAGCGGGCCGTACGTTTGGGTGCGCGTCCCCGAAGGTCGTGACGTGCGCGCGGCGGTCGTACGTTGGGCGGCGGAGCTTGGTCTGGTCGCGTCACCGGGCGTGTTCTTCGGCGACCCGCGGGGCCTGCGTCTTTCGTGGACCGCGCCCCTCGAACGTCTGCGTGAGGGGCTGCCCGTGCTCGAAGGCGCGCTGCGTGCGCTCGTGGCCGGTACCTGATGCTGGGCAATGCCGCCGGCACCACGTACGGTGAGCGCCGTGAGTGATCTTCGAATCCTTCCGCTCGGCGGCCTCGGCGAAGTGGGCATGAACTGCCTCGCGCTCGAGCAAGACGGCGACGTGCTGCTCGTCGATGCGGGGGTCAGCTTCGACGCCCGCGGCTTTGGCCTCGACGTCGTGCACCCGGACTTTTCGGTCCTCGAGCCCTACGAGGGTCGCATCAAGGGCCTCGTGCTCACGCACGGCCACGAAGATCACATCGGCGCCGTGCCCTACCTCCTCGAGCGCTTCGACCTCCCGGTCTACGGGCCCCCGTATGCGATCGAGCTCCTGAAGAGCCGCCGCCGCGAGCACGAGATTCTTCACGATCTCGACGCCGAGGAGATCGTACCGGGGTCACGCAAGCGCCTGGGCTCGTTCGATCTCGAGGCCATCCGCGTCGCGCACTCGATCGCCGACTCGCTCGCCTTCGCGTTCCGCACGCGCGCCGGCACCGTGGTGCACACGGGCGACTTCCGCTTCGACGGGACGGTCGCTCCCACCGAGCAGCTCGACGTCGCGCGCTTCCGTGCGCTCGGAAAAGAGGGCGTCGCGCTCCTCATGAGCGACTCGACGAACGTACAGGTCGAGGGCGACGTCGTCGGGGAAGGCGAGGTGGCCGAGCGGCTCGAGAGCGTCATCGCGAAGCTTACGGGCGGCGTCGTGCTCGGCATGTTCGCGTCGAACACGGTGCGCCTCCGCAGGCTAGGTCGCATCGCGAAGGCGACGGGTCGCCGCATCGTGCCGCTCGGTCGCAGCATCGTGAATCACTTGCAGGTTGCACGTAAGCTCGGGTACCTGCCGTGGCCCGAGGAGCTGCTCTGGCCCGCGGACCGCATCGGGGAGCTGAAGCGAAGCGAGTGGCTCGCGGTGGCGACGGGCACGCAAGCGGAGGAGTTCTCCGCGCTTCAGCGCCTCGCGCGTGACGATCACCACCAGGTGCGCCTCCAAGGCGGCGACACCGTGCTTCTCTCGAGCCGCGTCATCCCGGGGCACGAGCTCCCGGTCACGGAGATGATCGGCGGCCTGCTCCGGCAAGGCATCGAGGTGATCACCGCGAGCGACGACCCGCTGCTCCACGCCTCGGGCCACGCGAACGCGCCCGACCAGCGCCGCATGATCCAAGAGACGTTGCCGCGCGCGTTCCTGCCGCTGCACGGTACGCGCTTGCACCTCGAAAAGCACGCGCGCATCGCCCGTGCGGAAGGCGTCTCCTCCGTGGCGGTGGCCGAAGACGGCGATTGGCTTCGCTTCGACGGCACGCGCTTGCGCCTCGACGGCCGCGAGGAGATCGGACGCACGTGGCGCGCTCACGGGCGAGAGGTCGCCGAACAGCTCCTCGAAGATCGGCGCTTGCTCGCGGCGGAGGGGCTCGTCGTGGCGATCCTCCACGTGCCGGTTGCGGGCCCGAGCGCTGCGGAGCTCGTGCTCGTCTCGCGCGGCGTCTTCGGTTCCGCGGCGATGGAGCACGAGGCCGCCGTTCGCGCGAAGGAGGAGATGCGGCTGGCGCTTGCGACGGCGTCGCGCGAGGGGCGACGCAAGCTCGATCCCGAGACGCGCGAAGGGGTGCAGCGCGCCGTGCGCCGAGCCATTCAGCGCGTCGCGGGGTATCGCCCCACGGTGCATCTCGAGGTCATTGCCAGCGGCTGACGAACCGCGATCGCGCGCTACACTGGAGCCATGACCCAGCGCTTGCAGCGAAGCCTCCCGCTCTTTCGCGACGTGCCCGATCTTCCGAGGACGCCGCGCGTGGACGAAGTGCGAAAGCGCCTCGGCGGACGAGTGAGCACCGGCGCGCGCGTGGGTGAGGTCGTCGGCATCGTCGCAGGCGGCGAACCGCTCGCGGGGGTGATCCTCGCGCACGCGAACGACCGCGTCGACGTGTGGGTCGGGGCGGGCACCGTGCGCCGCGTGCACGAAGACGCGGCCTCGAGCTTCGCGGGGGAGGTGCCGACGACGCTGCGAGCCGTCGCGAGCGACATCACGATCTTCGCCTCGCTCGCCGAGGGGCAGCGCGTGATGGCGTCGCTCGACGGCGAGCTCGTCGAAGTGACGCTGGCGGAGAAGTGCCGCTACGGCGCCTTGGTGGTGCGCGACGACGACGTGCTCCTTGGGGTCGGCTTCCGCATGCTCGCACCTGCCGGCGGCGCGGCGTGTTGAGCGCGCGCGACGATCGCCCGCCGCGCGCTCGGTGACGCTTCGTGCGGCCGGTTCAGCGCACGACGACGCGCGCGAACTTGCGGTTCTTCGAGCCTACGCGCAGCAGGTACTCACCCGCGGCGAGCGTGGCCTTCGGGTCCGTGGCGCGGCTCCCGTCGACCTCGACGCCGCCTTGTTCGACGAGGCGACGCCCGTCGCTCGTGCTCTTCACGAGCTGCGCTTCGACGAGCGCCTTCGGGAGCCAGAGCCCCGCGCCCTCGGTCGCGAACTCGAACACCGGAACGTTCTCGGGCACCGCGTCGTTCGAGTAGACGCACTTGAACTCTTCTTCGGCGCGCGCGGCGTCTTCCGCCGAATGGAAGCGCGTGATGACCTCGCGCGCGAAGGCGCCCTTCACGGCCATGGGGTTCTTCTCGTTCGCGCGCAGCTCCGCGATCTCCGTGTT
>CAIOHM010000261.1 GCA_903858055.1 uncultured delta proteobacterium | reverse complement strand
TCGACTGCGGCGCGCGCGGCCTCGAGAGGTGGAGCATGTCGCTCACGAGGTCGTCGAGGCGCGAGGTCTCGCGGACGATGACGCGCAGGAGGTTTCGTTCCGCTTCGCTGAGCGCGCTCGACTCCCCGAGGATCTCGGCGCAGCCGCGCACCGAGCCGATGGGGTTGCGGATCTCGTGCGCGAGGCCTGCAGCGAGCCGACCGACGAGCGCGAGCTCTTCCGCGCGACGTGCGCGCGCCCGCTCACCGGCGAGGGAGGCAGCCGAAGCCCGCAAACGTTCCGCCAGGGAGGCCGCGAGCAACGCGACGGCACCCGCGCCGAGCATCGCCGAGGTCATCGCGTAAGCGGTCGGCCCCACGGGCGCATGACCGAACGCGGGTTGATCCGCGGGCGGCGCGAGGGCACCCGTGGCGAGCAGGAGGCCGAGCGGCACGTAGAAGACGAGCGCAGCGCCGTACGCGATGACCGCGCCGCGACGCCCGAGCGAGATGGCCCCCGCCAGGCAGGTGAGCGCGTAGAGCGACGTCGCCGGGCTCGTCGCGCCGCCCGAGAGGTAGACGAGGCCCGACCACAAGCCTTGGTCGACGACGAGCTGAAGCGTGTCACCGAGGCCCGAGGGCGCCCCCGTGCGAAGGCGGGCGAGGTCCACCACCGTGGCGACGAAGCCCGCGCCCACGAGAAACGCCAGCAAGCGCGAGGTCGCCTGGAAGCGCTCGAGATCGCCGCTCAAGTGGAACGCGACGACGACGACGTGAAGGCAAAGGAGCACCGCGAGGCGCAAACCCGCGAGGGCCACGCGCCGACGGCGTTCACCACCGACGCTCTCCGTGTCCGCGACCTCGACGGCGTCGACGGCGGCGACCTCGCTCATGCGCCGCTCAGGCTTTGATCTTCCCGGCGAGGCCGAAGATCGGCAGGTACATGGCCACGAGCACGACACCGACCACCGCGCCAATGCTCGCCATGAGGATCGGCTCGATGAGGCTCGTGAGCGAGGCGATCGCCACGTCGACTTCGTCTTCGTAGAAGTCGGCGATCTTGTTGAGCATGGCGTCGAGGGCGCCGGTCTGCTCGCCGACGCCGACCATTTGAACGACCATCGGCGGGAAGACCTGGGCGTCCATCAGAGGGCCCGCCATGGTCTTGCCTTCCGCGATGCGTGCGCGCGTGAAGAGCAACGCGTCTTCGATGACGACGTTGCCCGCGGTCTTCGCGACGACGTCGAGGGCGTCGAGGATCGGCACGCCCGCCGAGAGGAGCGTACCGAGCGTGCGCGTGAACCGCGCGACGGCGATCTTCTGGAGCACCGGGCCGAAGATGGGCGCCTTGAGCAAGAAGCGGTGGAACCCGCGCTTGCCGTAGGGCGTGCGGACGTACGCGACGAAGGTGCCGATGCCGAGGGCGCCGAGGGCCGTGATGATGAACAGGTTGTCGACGAACGCCTGCGAGACCGAGATGACCGCCTTCGTGATGCCCGGCAGTTCGTCCGCCGCACCGAACTCGGCGAACATCTTCTTGAACGAGGGGATGACGAAGCCGAGGAGCACGCCGAGCACGCCGACGAAGATCACGATGACCGCGCTCGGGTAGAAGAGCGCGCCGCGCACTTGACGCACGAGCTTGACGTTCTTCTCGATGTAGACCGCGAGGCGGTTGAGGATGGTGTCGAGGATACCGCCGAGCTCACCGGCCGCGACGAGGTTCGTGTAGAGCGTGTCGAAGACCTTCGGGTGGCGCTTGAGTGCGTCGCTGAAGGTCGACCCTTGCTCGACGGACTCCTTCACGTCACGGAGCACGTCCGCGAAGACCGGATTCCGCGTCTGCCCCGCGAGGATGTCGAGGCACTGCACGATGGGCAGACCTGCGTCGATCATCGTCGCGAAGAGGCGCGTGAACGTGACGAGGTCTTTGCTGTCGACGCCGGAGCCGAAGGTGATCTTCGGGAGCGAGAGAGTTCGTGAGACCTTCGAGGCCGTCAGCTGCATGGCGCGCAAGCGCTCACGCACGGTCTCCTCGGAGTCCGCCTCCATCGTCCCCTTGCGAAGCTCGCCTGTGCGAGCCCGCGCTTCCCACACGAATTCGGCCATGAACGTCGACTCCGGCGCAGCTGCGCCAGCTAGGATCATACGCCTCACCGGGAGCGCAGGTCAAAGTGCACGACGCATATGAAGGGCCTCTGAACGCGATCGCCGAGGCGATCGTACGTCGCGGCGCGGCGCCGGTGGCCGCCTGCGGGTATGCGGTGCGGAGCTCCGAAGGGTGGAAGACGCACGTTTCCGCCGAAGGAATGCAGCTCTTCGACCTCGCGAGCCTCACGAAGCCGTTCACCGCAACGGCCCTGGCCTTTCACGGCGGGCTCTTGGACCTCCCCCTCGGCGATGCGCTGCCCCTCGCGGCAGGGACCCCCGCGGCGGCGCAGCCTCTGGCCCACCTCCTCGGCCACTGCGCCGGCTTCGACGCCCACGTGCCGCTCTTCTTGCCAGCGGTGGCGGGCGAGCCCGTCGACACGAGCGCCGCGCTTCTCCAGGCGGCCCGGTCCCTTCACGCGCAGGCAAAACCGGCGCCGGAGCGTTCACCTGCAGTCTACAGCGACCTCGGCTATGCCCTCGCCGGCGAGGCCCTCGCACGCGCGGCAGGAGCCCGCGACGCGGGGCGCGCCATCGAGGGGGCCTTGTTGCCCGCGCTCGGCCTCACGGACGAGGTCGGGTGCGCCGAAACGCTGCGGGCGAGGCTGCCCGGGGCGGAAGGGCGCTTCGTGCCCACCGAACCGATGGCGTGGCGCGGCGGCGTCTCGCGCGGCGCGGTCCACGACGACAACGCGTGGGTGTTGACGAACCACGGTGCCTCTGGCCACGCGGGGCTCTTCGGCACGATCCCCGGCGTGCTGCGCTTCGGCGCCGCCGTGCTCGACGGGTGGGTGCATCGCGCGGGCTCCCTCGGAGCGCTGCCCTGGGAGCGCATGATGGCGTCGCACCCGGAGACGACGTGGCGCATGGGCTTCGACGGTAAGTCGCGCGGCGGCAGCTCGACCGCAGGGCAACGCGCGAGCGACGCGAGCGTGGGACACCTGGGCTTTACGGGCACGAGCGTGTGGATCGACCCCGAGCGCGAGGCGGTCACGGTGCTTTTGACGAACCGCGTTCACCCTTCGCGCGAGTTCAACGCACTGCGTGAGCTGCGCGCCTCGGTGCACGACGCCCTCTTCGCGCTCGCCGAGAACGCGTAAGCTCGCGGCCCCATGGCTTCGACGACGATGGCGCTCGACGACGGCGCGGCCCCCGAACCGCGTGCGCCCCTCCGCGTGCGCCCTCGTGCGGCCTCACGCTGGCGCTTCCTGCGCGCCTACGCGACCACCTTCCGCATCCTCGCGACCTACCTGTGGCTCGGTCTCGGCGCACGCGTGTTCGGCGAGGGCTTCCGCGCGAGCCGCATCACGGAGGCCCACGCGCGTTCGGCTCGGCGACTCTACGTCGCCATCGTCGAGCTCCAGGGTCTCTTCATCAAAGTCGGGCAGCTGCTGAGCATCATGGCCGCGGCGCTCCCGAACGAGTTCCGCCGTGAGCTCGAAGGCCTCCAAGACCAAGTTCCGCCGCGCCCCTACACGGAGATTCGCGAGCGCATCGAGCGCGAGTTCGGCGCCCCGCTCGAGAGCCTCTACGCGCACGTAGAGCCGACGCCCATCGCGAGCGCCTCCCTCGGGCAAGTGCACGAGGCGCGCCTCATCGACGGCCGCCGCGTCGTCGTCAAGGTCCAGCACCTCGGCATCGAGCACATCGTCGCGACCGACCTCGTCACCATCCGGCGCATCCTGCGCATCGTCCACGTCTTCTACCCCATCGAAGGCCTGGATGCATATTACACGCAGATTCGCCAGCTGCTTCGCGAGGAGCTCGACTTCAAGCAAGAGGCCGCGAACGTCGAGCGCATCGCCAAGAACTTCAAGCCCGAGGCGAAGGTCGTCTTCCCCACGGTCATCCCCGAGCGCAGCACCTCGCGCGTGCTCACGACCCTCTTCATCGAGGGCACGAAGCTCACGGACCGCGAGGCTCTCGAGCGCCTCGGCATCGACCGCGCCGAGATCGCCCAGCGACTCGTGCGCACCTACTGCCAGATGCTTTTCGTGGACGGCACGTACCACGCCGATCCGCACCCCGGGAACTTCTTCGTCCTCCCCGACGGGTCGCTCGTGCTGCTCGATTTCGGCGCCGTCGCCGAGCTCTCACCGCAGATGCGCGAAGGCATCGTCGAGTTCGTCGAGGCCATCCTTCGGCGGTCGACCGAGCGCATTCTCGGGGCGCTGCGCAAGATGGGCTTCATCGCGCGCAACGGCGACGCGCGGGTCTCCGAGGCGGTGGTCGACTACTTCCACGAGAAGTTCCAAGAGCAGGTGCGCATCGAGGGCTTGAACCTCGAGAACATCAAGATCGACCCGGAGCGCGGCCTCGAGCACATCTTGGACCTGCGCAAGATGAACATCGGCCTCGAGGAGCTGAGCCACGCGTTCGTCATCCCGCGCCAATGGGTCGTGCTCGAGCGGACGATCTTGCTGCTTTTCGGTAGCTGCTCGGTGATCGACCCGTCCCTCGACCCGACCACGGTCATCCGCCCCTACCTCGAGGAGTTCGTCCTCGGAAACCGTGATTGGCGTGCGGTCGCTCTCGAGACCGTGCGCGACCTCGCCCTCGGCGCCGTCGCGCTACCGGAGGATCTGCGTCGCTACCTCCAGCGCAGCTCGCGCGGCGAGATCGAAATGCGCGTCCGGGGCCTCGACGGCGCGGCGCGCTCGCTCTACGCGATCGGCCGTCAGCTCATCTACACGGCGGTGTCGATCGCCGCGGGCTTCGGTTGGTGGCAAATGCGCGTGCACGGGGAGGCGCCCCTCGCGCGCGTTCTCGGCTGGGTGAGCGTCATTTCGGCGGTTCTCCTCGTGCTCGCAAGCTTCGTCGATCGGCCCTCGCGACGCTCGTGACAGGCCCGCGGGGCACGGTATCCTCCGGGCCCATGAACAAGGACCTGCTGCTCGCGATCGACCAAGGCACCACCGGCTCCACGGCCCTCTTCATGGATCTGCAGGGTCGCACGGTCGCCAAGGCCAACGTCGAGTTCCCGCAGCACTTCCCGAAGCCGGGCTGGGTCGAGCACCGCGGCGAGGAGATCCTCGCGTCCGTGGAGGCCGCCGTCCGCAAGGCCACCGCGGGCGACGCTTCGCTCCTCGAGCGCATCGCGGGCATCGGCATCACGAACCAGCGCGAGACCACGGTGGTCTGGGAGCGGGCGACGGGAAAGCCCATTCACAACGCGATCGTGTGGCAGTGCCGTCGTACGGCGGAGCGCTGCGCGGAGCTCGTCGCCGCGGGCAAGAGCGACCTCGTCCGTGAGCGCACGGGCCTCGTCATCGACGCGTACTTCTCGGGCACCAAGGTCGCGTGGATCTTGGACGCGGTCGAGGGCGCACGCGCGCGGGCGGAGCGTGGCGAGCTCGCCTTCGGGACCATCGACAGCTACCTCGTGCATCACTTGACCGGCGGCGAGGTCCACGCCACCGACGTGACGAACGCGAGCCGCACGCTCCTCATGAACCTCCGCACGCTCGCGTGGGACGACGAGCTCCTCGCGCTCCTTCGGGTGCCCGCCGCCGTGCTCCCGAAGATCGTACCGAGCGCCGGCACGATCGGCACGACGAAGGGGCTCGCCTACCTGCCCGACGGCATCCCCGTGGCCGGCATCGCGGGCGACCAGCAGGCCGCGCTCTTCGGTCAGGCGTGCTTCGCTCCGGGCGAGGCGAAGTGCACGTACGGAACCGGCGCGTTCGTCCTCATGAACGTCGGCGAGACGCCTGTCCCGAGCACGAGCGGGCTCCTCACGACGGTCGCGTGGCAGGTCGGCGGAAAGGTGCACTATGCACTCGAAGGCAGCGCGTTCATCGCCGGAGCCGCGGTGCAGTGGCTCCGCGACGGCCTCGGGATCATCCAGCAGGCGCCCGAGATCGAGGCGCTCGCACGCAGCGTCGAGGACGACGGCGGCGTGCTCTTCGTGCCGGCGCTCGCGGGGCTCGGCGCTCCTCATTGGGACGCCGACGCGCGAGGCATCGTCGTCGGTCTCACACGCGGCTCGAACAAGGGGCACCTCGCGCGCGCGGTGCTCGAGGGCATCGCGCTCGAGGTCGACGATCTGCTCGCCGCCATGGCGAAGGACGCGGGGCAGAGCCTCAAGGCCGTCCGCGTCGACGGCGGCGCCTCGCGCAACGACCTGCTCATGCAGCTCCAGTCGGACCTTGGGGAGGTCCGCGTCGACCGCCCGAAAGACATCGAGTCGACGAGCCGCGGGGCGGCGATGCTCGCGGGCGTGGGCCTCGGGCTTCTGGCGTTCGAGGGCACCTCGGCGAACGCCGCGACGTTCGTGGAGGCGGACGTATCGTTCACGCCCGCCGCAGTGGCCGGCTGGCGCGACGCGATGCGCCTTCGCTGGTCGGACGCGATCCGCCGTTGCCGCGGGCCGATCCGCGCCGAGTGACTCGAGCGTGCGCCGCGCTCTTCCTGCGCATTCACTTGCAGCGCCGGAAAAGCCGTCATAACTTTTTCTGCTCCTTCCTTCGGGCCAACGACCATGACCGACACCCTCTCGCCGAACGCAACCACGAACCTCGCGAACCGTGAGGTCCCCGTGAATTGGGAGGCGCTCGAAGACGCCTTCGAGAACAACGCCCCCGAGGTGCACAGCTACATGCACCTCGCGACCGGCGACGTGCTCCGCATCGTGGACGGCGTCGCGGACCCGCAGATGCACTCGCGCATCGCGGGCGATGGAACCTACCTGGCGATCGAGCCGGTCTCCTCGCGCGAGCAGTACCGTTGGATGGAGCGCTTCATCCCCACGGTCGAGGACGACGTCCTTCGGGGGAAGCTCAACCAGGCGATCGACGGCAAGGGCGCCTTCCGTCGCTTCAAAGACGTGCTCATGAGCTACGCCGCCGAGCGCGAGCGCTGGTTCACCTTTCGCAGCGAGCGCCTCCGCACGTTCATGGAAGCGTGGCTCACTGCCCACGCCGTCACGCCGGTCGCGCGTCAGGACTCGCCCGAGACGACGAAGGCTCCGAACGACGTCGAGCCCGAGAGCGGCCCGCTCTCCGTCGCCGCACCGAACGCCGACGAGGCCCCGAAGTCCGTGGCGCGCCGTGGCCGCACGCCCGAGCAGCTTCGCACCGCCCTGCGCGACGTGGCCGAGCTTCTCGGCCCGCGAGACCTCGAGATGCTCACCGCGTTCGCGGAGTTCTTGAAGTCCCGCCGCAACGCGCGGAGCTTCGCGCACCACTTCGAGTACATGCACGGCGCCGGCGAGCCGGCCCCCGCGTCGACCCGCTTCGGCGCCTCGGGGCCCGTGAGCATGACCACGCTGCTCGATCTCCAGCGCGACGAAGGCAAAGAAGACTGAGCCCGCGAGCGGAGCGTGCCGTGCGACGCCTCTCGCCAACCGTGCGATCCACCGCTCTCGTCTGTGCCTTGACGCTCGCGGCCTCGCTCGCGGCGGCGGGGCCTGCGCTCGATCGCGTCGTCGTGATGATCGAGGCCTCGGAGCTCGGGGGCAATGATCGCCCCTTCTTCGTGCTCGAGCGCGAGTGGGCCGTCGCGCTCGAGGTGCTGCGCAGCAAGCGCTCCGAGACGAGCCCACGCCGCCTCCTCGACGGTGAGCTCGGTCTGCGTTTGCTCGAGGCGCGCGCCGAGCGCATCGAGGCCGAAGCGGCTCGCACCGATGCCCCGGCCGCCGCCCGGCTACGTCAGCGTCGCGCCGAGATCGAGGCCCGCGTTCGCGCGGGGCTGCTCGCGCGCGTGGGACCTGCTTCCGCCGTGGAGCGCATGCGCACGCTGCACCCAAGCTTCGACAGCGCCCTCGAGAGCCTCGTGCAACGCCGCGCGGGGGCCGCGATCGGCGCAGAAGCCCTCGACCTCCTCACGGTCGCGGTCGACGAGGGCGAGGCGCGTGAGCTCTTTCGGCAAGGAGGTCATCCCTTCGAAGCGGCGCGCTTCGAGGACGCACGCGAGGCCTTCGGAGACTGGCTCCTCGTCGACCGTCTCGGTCGCGCGGGGCAGCGGCACTTCGACCAGGTGCGCCGCCAGGTGCGTGTCTCCTTTGGGACCGTCGGGCGCCGCGGTGCGAGCACGCCATGAAGCGCCTCGCGATGGCTGCGGCCGCGCTCGCGATCGCGACCACCTTTCTCCCGGGTCGCGGCGCGTTGGCGCCCACACCCGCGCGTGACGCTTTTCGCGTCGGGCTGGTCTTCGACGTGGGCGGACGCGGCGACAAGAGCTTCAACGACGCGGCCTGGGCGGGACTCGAGCGCGCGCGAAGCGAGCAAACCTTCGAAGCACGCGTCTACGAGCCGACCTCGGCGGAGGAGCGCGAGACGGCCCTGCGCATGCTGGCGGCGAGCGGCTTCGATCTCGTCCTCGCCATCGGCTTCGTCTTCACCGCGGACGTCGACGCCGTCGCCCACGACTACCCACAGGTGCGCTTCGCCTGCGTCGATTACGCGCTCCACGACGCGAAGCCCTCGAACGTCGAGGCGCTGGAGTTTCGCGACGAAGAGGGCTCGTTCCTCGTCGGCGCCGCGGCGGGCCTCACCACGCGCTCACACGTCGTGGGCTTCGTCGGCGGCATGAAGAGCCCGCTCATCGAACGTTTCGCCGCCGGCTACGAGCGGGGCGTACGGGCTACCTGTGCAGACTGCACGGTTCGCAGCGCGTTCGTCGGCGCGACGCCCGAGGCCTTCCGCGACCCCGTCCGCGGGAAGGTCGTCGCCGCGAGCCAGATCGCACTCGGCGCGGACGTGATTTACCACGCGTCGGGAGCCACCGGCCGCGGCGTCTTCGAGGCCGCGCGCGAGGGACAGGCGTTCGCCATCGGCGTCGATCGCGACCAGTTCGACGAGGCGCCCGAGATCATGCTCACGAGCATGATCAAGCGCGTCGACGTCGCCGTCTTGGACGCCATCCGCGCCGCGCAACGCCACGAACCCGTACGCGGCGTGGTGGCGCTCGGCGTCGCCGAGGGCGGCGTGGACTGGGTGCACGAAGGCCCGCACGCGCGGCACCTCCCCGCCTCGGTGGTCCTCGCGGTGCAAGGCCTCGCGTCGCGCTCGGGAGCACCGGCAGCGCCGACGCCTTGACGAAGGGCGCTGGCATCGTTGTTGCTCGACACGCGGTATGCAACCGCACGCCTCGTCGCCGCTGAGCCTCGCGCACACCCGCATCGACGACCCCGAGAAGGGCCCGTCTCCGGCGTTCTCCCCCGGCGAGAAGAGTCGCTTCCACGAGGCGTTTGCCAGGGCCAATCGAGCCATGCCCGCCACGCAAGCCGCACCGCCGGCCGCGCTCGAGGGGTCCCGAAAGGCGGCTGCGCGCGACCCCGTCGAGAGCGCACGGAGCTCGAACCGTGACGAGCGCGCGTCAACCGCTCGTCGCCCGGAGCGCGCCCAGCGTCAGCGAGCCGACGCCGGCACCGAGCGACGACCGGAGGCCGAGACCGCGGAGCGAGCCGACACGGCGAACGCGAGCCGGATCGAGGGCGAGACGACACGCGGCGCCGAGGTCGATGGCGAGGAAGGTCCGCGCAAGGAAGCGCCCATCCGCGCCGATCTGCTCGCGTTCCTGCAAACCGTCACGAGCCCCGTCGTCCTCGTCGAGTCGCCGCTCACGCTTGGCGCTCCGCTCGCGGGTGCGCCCAGTGAAGGAGGCGCATTCGAAGCCATCGGGGCGAAGCTCGGCGAGGGCGCCACGGCGCTCGGGAGCGGGGGGACGCTCGCGGAGGCCGGTCACACGAGCGAAGCCACGCTGAACCACCTCGCCGATGCGTTCGCGCGCGCCGACCGCCTCCACGCGCAATCCGATGCGACCGCCCTCGAAGGCCAAGGGGCGCTCTCGACCGAGGGCATGCAGCTCTCGAACGAGGCGCGCGCGCTGCTCGAAGGACGCCCCGCGGAGGGCGCCGCCGCACAGGCCCTCGCCACGGGTCACGCGCACGCGGCGAAGGGCGACGCGCAGCTCAAGGGCCCCACCGTCGACGGAGCGAAGACAGCCGAGGCCACGAGCGTCGACGGCGCGCTCACCGCGGCCTCGAGCGCCGCCGACCCAGCCGGCGCGCGATCACAGGGCGATCTCGGTCGCGATGAAGGATCGTCGCAGAGCGGCGAGGAGCGCCTCGGTCGTGACTCGTTTGCCTCGAGCTTTTCGCGCGCAGAAGACGTCGCGAGCAGCACGAGCCCGCACGGAGCGTTCGGCGCAGACCCGCGCGTGCAGAGCGCCTTCGACGCGAAGGCATCACCGGAGGCGCGACTCGAGCAGGCGAAGGCCGCGAGCGAGCACATCCTCGAGCGCATCGAGCGGCTCACGGAGCAGCGCGCGGCGGGTCGCGAAATGGTGATCGCCACGGAGCGAGGTCCGGTTCGCGTGCGCGTCGACGTAGCGGAGAAGAACGTCAGCGTGCACTTTCGCGCCGACGACGATCAGCTCAAGAACCTGCTCCGCAGCGGACTTCCCGCGCTGCAGGCCACGCTCGCCAAGCGCGGCTTCGGCTCGACGGACTTCCAGTTCGACGGCGAGAGCGCGAACGATCTCATGGCGAACGGCGGCGGTTCGAAGCACGCCGAAGCGCGCGCGATCCGCGAGTCGCTCCTGGGCGAAGCGATGGTGGAGCCCGTGAACCTCGAGGGCGCGAAGGTAGCGTCGCGCGATCCGCGTGCGCTGCTCTCCGTCACGGCCTGACCGGCGACGCGGGAGCGCCTCTCGGGCGAAATCGACGAGACGCGGGGGTGGTCATTGACCCCATGACTCCCCTCGTCTACGCGCGCGTTCACGAGGCCGCCGCACTCTCGCGGGCCCAAGGAACGAGCCATGCAAATCTTCATCGACTCCGCCGACGTTCGTGAAATCCGTGAAGCCGCCGCCATGGGCGTCATCGACGGCTGCACGACGAACCCGAGCCTCGTGGCCAAGGTCGGCCGCAAGCTCGAAGAGGTGATCCCCGAGATCTGCTCGATCGTCGACGGCCCGGTCTCCGCCGAGGTCATCTCGACAGACGCCGAGGGCATGATCAAGGAAGGGCGCGAGCTCGCCAAGATCCACAAGAACGTCGTCGTGAAGATCCCTCTCATCGCCGACGGCCTCAAGGCCGTGCGCGTGTTCTCGGCCGAGGGCATCAAGACCAACGTGACGCTCTGCTTCAGCCCGATGCAAGCGATGCTCGCCGCGAAGGCCGGCGCGACCTACATCTCGCCGTTCGTCGGCCGCCTCGACGACATCCAGTCGGACGGCATGGAGCTCATCGAGCAGATCGTCACGATCTACGAGAACTACGGCTTCGACACGCAGGTGCTCGTCGCCAGCGTGCGCAGCCCGATGCACCTCGTGCAGTCGGCCCTCATCGGCGCGCACTGCGCAACCGTTCCGTTCAACGTCATCGCGCAGCTCCTCAAGCACCCGCTCACCGACAAGGGCCTCGAGCAGTTCCTCGCCGACGCGAAGAAGAACAAGGCCTGACCATGGGTGTCCTGCTCCGCGTCGAGGGTGGACCCTACGCCGGCGTCGATCGCCGCACGATGAAGCGTCGTGCCGAGAAGATGCTCGCCTTCCTCGAGAAGTCCGACGCGGAGCTGAGCGTCGCGTTCGTCGACGACGCGATCATCCACGAGCTAAACCGCGACTACCGCCACAAGGACAAGCCCACCGACGTGCTCGCCTTCGCGATGAGTGAGGGTGAGCTCGGGCACCTCGCGGGCCTGGTCCTCGGGGACGTGATCATTTCGGTACCGACCGCGAAGCGCCAAGCGAAGGCCGCGAGGAAGACGCTGCTTGCAGAGTGCACCATGCTGCTCGCGCACGGCCTCTTGCACCTGCTCGGCTGGGACCACGAGACCGCGGCGAAGGATCGCGCGATGCGCGCCGAAACCGACAGGCTAATTGCAGCCTCCGAGACCCGCGCCGAGCCTCCTCCCAAGAAAAAGCCAAGAACAAAAAGCGTACGACGCTCAAAATGATGGGTTTGGCCCTACCTCGTCGCACACATACGCATTCAACCTAGGCTTCCATGGGAAAAAAAGAGACGCGAGGGCGAATCCCTCGCGTTTTCTGCTTGCGGGCGAAAAAAATTTCCTGATACCCCGTGTTTCCGCAGGCGCTCGTCATCGAGCCGAATCAAACCCCCGTCCGCGTCCTGGTGACGCGCACGGTTTCCGGGTCGGGTCGAACGAAAGCGCAGGCCAATTCCGAGGAGAAGTTCCATGACCGCTAAGAAGAAGCTCACGAAGGCTGAACTCGTCCGCGAACTCGCCACCATGGCGGACACCGAGAAGAAGACCGTCAACAAGATCTTCGAGAGCCTCGAGGCGATCATCAAGCAGCAGCTCGGCAAGAAGGGCCCGGGCGAGTTCGTGATCCCGGGTCTCGTCAAGCTCCGCGTCGTCGACAAGCCGGCGCAGCCGGAGCGCGAGGGCATCAACCCCGCGACCCGCGAGAAGATCGTCATCAAGGCGAAGCCGGCGTCGCGCAAGGTCCGCCTCACGGCGCTCAAGACCCTCAAGACGATGGTCGGCTGATTTCGGGGGCGTTGGGTCCCGACCCAACGCCGTCCGTTTTTGAAGGCATTGGGTCCCGGCCCAATGCCTTCTCGCTATTTGGAGCGCGGAGTCCCGTCCCAACGCCGCGATGTGGTGGGGGCCTCGCCCCTTCGCCACCCCGGGCAACCCCGAGGTTGCCCCGCACGGCGCCCTGGAGCTTCGCTCTGGGGCGTTCGTGCCTTTGGACCATGCAGACCTGCCGGGGGCCCCGGAGCGCGGCCACGGGGCTCCTGGGGCCCTTCGCGACCCGAGGCCCCCCCTGCGCCCGCGTTCAGCGGCGGGACGCCCGCGAGCCCTTCGTTCAGTGACTCGTGAAGTCGTAGATCGCGTAACCGAGCAGACCCACCGCCACGACGACGAGCACGCCGACGAGCGCCTGACGAAGCTTGTGGGATGCATCGACCGGCGCCGTCGAGGGTTGCGCGACGGGCACGCCGACGTTGCCCGAGAAGCGCGGGACCCCGGGCATCTCGAGCGGCCCGGCGATGCGATCGTACGCGGCCTGCGAAGACGCCGCGGGGGGAAGGTCGTCTT
>CAIOHM010000260.1 GCA_903858055.1 uncultured delta proteobacterium | reverse complement strand
GCCGCTACGGCCTCACTTTTGAAGCCACCAAAGCGAACGAACAAACGGTTGATTGCTGAAGGTTTTAAGGCACTTCGAGAGCCGTAAAATGACGCCATGGCCCCCACCCATGCGCCCGCGACACACACGTCGTGGCTATTCTCGGTGCGTGGAGGAAGTTCGTCCCGTGTCGCGCCCGCGCCGCCCACCCGAACTCCCACGCGAGGCCTCGTCCGCCACCGCCTCGTGGGCGCGCGCGCTCGCCGAGGTGATGCGCGGGTGGCGTGCGCTCCATCGGCAGACCGCGCAGCAGCTCGCCGACCGCGGCGATCTCGATGTGCGCCAGGTCCAGCGCCTCGAGCGCGGCAACGGCAACCCCACGCTCGAGAGCTTGCTCCGCGCCGCCGCCGCCATGGGCCTGAGCCCCGCCCAGCTCTTCGAGGCGATCGAGCGGGCGATCGGCACCGAAGCCACGAGCTCGCCCGCACCTCTCGCCCCGGAGCGCCGCGACCATCGCCCCCTCCCGCCGCCGCGACGCCTCCGAAGCGATCCCGCGATGGACCGCATCGCCGCGGTGTTGCGCCAGCGTCGCCGCGCGCTCGCGCTCTCGCAGCATGACCTCGCCGCGCGCGCGGGCCTCTCGCGCTCGAAGGTGCAGAGCATCGAGTCCACGCGCCACGCCGCGACCCTCGACACGCTCGACGCGCTCGCCCGCGCCCTCGAGTGCGACGTGGCCGACCTGCTCCAACGCTCGTCGTCGAAGCGCTGACGCTGCGGCTCGCGCGGGCCCGGCTCAGGCCTTCAAGCGGTCTTCGACCCAACGTTCCGCGGGAGCACGCGGCACTTCGTGGACGACGCGGCCTCCGCTCAGGAACACCTCGCCAGGCAGCGCGCGGCCGTTGTAGGCGCTCGCCATCGTGAAGCCGTAGGCGCCGGCGTCGCGGAAGCACACGATCGCAGGCGCGCCTTCTGGGAGCTCGTGGAGACCGAAGTCATCGCTCGACTCGCACACGGGGCCCACGACGCGCCAGGGGCGCGCTTCACCCGAGCCGCCCGCGATCACCGCGACCCTGTGATTTGCCTGATAAAGTGCGGGGCGCAAGAGATCGTTCATGCCCGCGTCCACGAGGAGCCAGCGGAGCTCCGGGCGCGACGGCGACGCCTTCGTCTGCACGACGCGCGAGACGAGCACGACGTACGGCGCGACGAGGCAACGCCCCGGCTCGATCACGTGGCGGAGGTCGCCAAGGCCCGCACGCTCGAG
Organism: uncultured delta proteobacterium; assembly: GCA_903858055.1. GTDB lineage: Bacteria > Myxococcota_A > Polyangia > Polyangiales > Polyangiaceae > CAIQDA01. Next base: position 11,900 of record CAIOHM010000260.1, on the reverse strand, counting down.
GAGCGGTCGCACCGCACGCACGAAGTCACCCGGCACCACGCCGCAGCCCGCGCCGTAGTCGATGCCCATGCCGCCGCCCGTGTCGACGAGGCGCATGGTGCTCGCGAACTCCTTGCGAAATTCCTGGGCGATCGCGATCAGTGCCGCCGCCGATTCGAGGTAGGGCCCGACCTCCGTGAGCTGCGACCCGACGTGCGCCGAGACCCCGACCGGATCGATCGCGTCGCCTTCGCGCGCGAGCGCCGCGATCGCGTAGCGCATGTCGTCGGCGAGCACCCCGAACTTCGCTTCGTCGTGCCCCGTGGCCACGTGGCTGTGCGTGGCGATCGCCTCCTTCGCGAGGGCCGGGTTCACGCGCACGGAGACCGAGGCACGACGTGCGAGCACACGCGCCCGTGACGCGACGCGCGCGATCTCCTCGATGGACTCCACGTGAATCGACGCGATGCCCGCAGCGATCGCGCGATCGATTTCGTCGTCGGTCTTCGCGACGCCGCTGAAGACGATCCGGTCGGGCTGCGCACCGCAGCGGAGCGCGAGGTCGAGCTCGGGGCCGCTCACGACGTCTGCGCCCGTGCCCGCGCCAAGGAGCGTGCGGAGGACCGTCGCGGACGAGTTCGCCTTCACCGCGTAGGCCACGAGGTGCGCGGCGCCCGCGAACGACGCGACGAGCTCCGACCCCGCTTGCCGCATGCCGTCGAGGTCGTGGGCGTAGAACGGCGTCGCGCGCGAGGACGTGATTTCCGGGAGATCCGCGCCAGCGAAGCGTGCGAAGGGGGCGTCGACCATGGGCGAGCGATAACGCGCCGCAGCGAGCGCCGCAAGCGCACCGCGTCGGTCGATTCCTGGCCTCGAGCGATGGTGACTCATGGACGAGTGGCCACCGGTCGTGGCATCGTGCGCCCCATGACGATCCGCCGGACGAAGCTCGTCTGCACCCTCGGCCCCGCCTGCGACTCGCTGGAAGGCCTCAAGCAGCTCATCGACGCGGGCATGAACGTTGCCCGCTTCAACTTTTCCCATGGAACCCACGAGGAGCACGCGGCGCGCCTGCAGCGCCTGCGCGCGGCGTGCGCCGAGAAGAAGCAGCATGTCGCCGTGCTGCAGGACCTCTGCGGCCCGAAGATCCGCACGGGGAAGTTCCCGCAGCGCTTCGAGCTCCCCGCCGGCGTCGACGTCACGCTCGTCGAGGGCAACGAGAGCAGCGACGAGCGCGTGCTGCCCATCACGTACGAGGGCCTCGCCGGCGACGTGCGCGTGGGCGACGCGATCCTCTTCGACGACGGGCGCGTGGTCGTCCGCGTAAACGCCATCGAAGGCGAGAAGGTGCTCTGCACCGTCGAGCAGGGTGGCGGCATCCGCTCGAACATCGGCGTGCACCTGCCGAGCAAGACGCTGCGCATCTCCGCGCTCACGGAGAAGGACAAGGCGGACCTCGCGTTCGGTCTCTCCCAGGGCGTCGACTACGTGGCCATGAGCTTCGTGCGCCACCCGGACGACATCCGCCACATCCGCGAGATCTGTGAGGCCTGGGGCCAACCGACGCCGATCGTCGCGAAGATCGAGACGCCCGACGCCGTCGATCGCCTCGAGGCCATCGTCTCCGTGAGCGACGCGGTCATGGTCGCGCGCGGCGACCTCGGCGTCGAGTTCCCGCCGGAGCGCGTGCCCGTCATTCAGCGCCAGATCCTCGGCGTGGCGCGGCGCCTGCGCAAGCAAGCCATCGTCGCCACCGAGATGCTCCAGTCGATGACGACCTCCACGCGCCCGACGCGTGCGGAGTCCTCGGACGTCGCAAACGCCGTGTTTTCCGGCACGGACGCCGTCATGCTCTCGGGCGAGACCGCGAGCGGGAGCTACCCCTTCCTCGCGGCCTCCATGATGAGCCGCATCTGCATGCAGGCCGAGGCGTCGCCCTACACGGAGCCCACGCAGCACGCCTCGCGCGCCGCCGCCATCCCCGAGGCCGTCGCCCGCGGCGCCGTGAACACCGCTCGCGAGATTGGTGCAAAATACATCGTCGCCTTTACGGAGAGCGGCTGGTCGGCGCACAACGTGAGCCTCGCGCGCCCGCCGATGCCCATCATCGCGTTCTCTCCAAATCAGCGCACGCTGCGTCGCATGGCGCTCTACTGGGGCGTGCTCCCGCGCGAGATGCCCAACATCACGGACTCCGATCGCCTCGTCGATTGGTGCACGGCGGACCTCCTCGCCTCGGGCCTCGCCTCCCCCGGCGAGCGCATCGTCATCGTCTTCGGCGCGCCCATGGGCGTCTCCGGCAGCACGAACACGATCCGCGTCCACGTCGTGGGGTGAGCCTCACGCTGCCGGGACGGAGCCGCGCGTTTGGTGCGAAACCTGCGCGCGTGCTCTTTGCGGGCGCGAGTCGACACCGCGGGCGATCCGTGGTGGAATCGCGGCAATTAGGGAGTGTCATGACGCGTCTCGTCTCTTCGTCCGTTCGCCCGTTCGCCTTCGTCACCCTCGCCGTGGCGAGCCTCCTCGCGGCCTGCGAAGAGATCCCCGCCGCGAAAGCTCCCGTGACCCAGGGCGCGGACACCGCCGCCGTCGAGGCCAAGAAGGTCGCGATCCTCCAACGCATGTGCGACGGCGGCGACGGCATGGCCTGCGCCGACCTCGGCCTCCGCTACGTGCAAGGCAACGGCGTGTGGCAAGACGGCTCGAAGGCCATCGACCTCTACGAGCGCGCGTGCACGCTCGGCACCGGCCGCGGTTGCACCTTCCTGGGCTTCGCCTACGAGCGCGGGCGCGGCGTGGCGCAAGACTACGCCAAGGCGAAGGACCTCTACGCCAAGGGCTGCGACGCGCAGGTGGGCGACGCCTGCACCTCGCTCGGCACCTTCTACCAGCTCGGCATCGCCACGGACCGCGACGAGGGCAAGGCGGCCTCGCTCTTCGAGAAGGCGTGCAGCGCCGGTGAGCCCGTGGGCTGCAACAAGCTCGGCGCCCTCTACCGCGAGGGCAAGGGCGTGAGCTCGAACCCGAAGAAGGCCGTGGAGCTCTTCGAGCGCGCCTGCATGAGCGGCAACGGCTACGCGTGCGTGAGCGCGGGCCGCTCCTACCAGGGCGGCGAGGGCGTGCCCGTCAAGATGGACCTCGCGGCGCGCCTCTACGAGACCGGCTGCAAGACCGACTCGCGCGCCGGCTGCGGCGAGCTCGCGCGCCTCTACGAAAAGGGGCTCGGCGTCGCGAAGAGCCAAGAGAAGGCGAACGAGCTCTACGCGCGCGCGTGCGAGAAAGAGTCGAGCTGGTGCAGCGGCCAAGCCGCCAAGTGAGCGCCTGAGCGGCTCCGCTCGAGCCCGCGGGAGCGAAGGCGGCGGCGCTCAACCCTTCGGTGCGACGCGCGCGAGCGTCGCGAAGTGCAGCCATGGCAGCGGCAGACCTCGGCTTCGCAGCGCGTTCCAGCGCGCGGTGAAGGCGGCCGCCGTGCGTGCCCAAGATTCGTGGTGGACGAACGGCAACTCGCTCGCGACGACCTCGGCCGCAAGGGGCTCGCCGTTGCAGCTCGGCGGCATTGCGAGCACGGGGCTCTCGCCGTAGACGAGCGTGGTCGAGGCCGGCAGGCACGCACCCGCGTGGGGCTCGAGGTGGAGCTCGTTCGTGCGCAAGAACGGATAGCGAGGGTATTCGCTGCCCGGGAGCACGATCGCGACCTCGCCCGCGAGCGGCGCCTCCGCGAGCGCGCGCGCGAAGTGGAACTGAGCGCGAAAGCCGAGCGGACGCACGAGCTGCGCGACCATGACGACCAGCGAGAGCGCGAGCGCCGCGCGGAGCGGTCGCGGGAACACGGGACCCTCGCGGCGCGTGACGAACGCGAGCACGAGGAGCACGGGCACGAGGAACGCGAGCGGGAAGAGGAAGCGCTCTTCTTTGTGCGCCACGAGCGAGTGCGCGACGACGAACGGAACGAGGACGAACGTGCTCACATGGCGCGGAAAGCGCACCGCCGCGACCCCCGCCGCCGCGACGCAGGCGACCGCGAGCGGAGCGAAGACGTTCACGACGACGAGCACGGGGTAGGCCCAAAACGGATCGCGGCCGAAGGTGTTCGCGACGCCGTTGACCAAGTTTTCGCGGACGTACGCGAGCGGCGGGAAGACCCACGCGCCGTAGCCCCAGCGGTCGACGACGGCGGCGCAGGCGAGCACGAGCACGCCCCCGCCCACGAGGCCGCCCAGGCGGAGGGCCGACACACGGCGCACGACCGCGAGCCACGCGACGAGGCCGACCGACGCGAAGGCGCTCTGAAAGCGCGCCTCGAACGCGAGCCCGAGGAAGACGCCGCACACGGAAGCCTCACGCCAACCGAAGGTGCGCGTATCCCAGGCGAGCGAGACTGCCACCGCGAGGCACGCGCCGCTGAGCGTCTCGGAGGAGGTGCGCGCGAAGAGGTAGGGAAAGAAGCCGACCCACGGCAGCAGCGCCGCGTAGGCGCGACGCATGCGTTCGCTCGGGAGTTCGCGCACGGCCACGCGCGAGAGACGCGCGAGCGCCGCGATCGCGATCGCCGCGGTGGCAAGCCGAAAGCCCGCGAGGAGCAGGAAGCGATCCTCGAGGCCGAGCGCCAGGAGAAGCTTTCCGAGAAGCGTGTAGAGTGCAGGCTGCAGCCACGGACGGATGCGCGCGGCGTACTCCCACGGAAGCTCGTCGGCGCGCGTGAACCCGAGCTTGAACCCTGCAAACTCGACCACCTGGTGGTGCTCGTCGGGGTGGAAGAACGTGAGGCTCGTCACCGCCGAGACGACGCTCAGCGCCGCGAGGACGCGCAGCGAACGCGCGAGGATTTCCTCGACATTTCCTTCATTGAGCGCGCCGCTCGCGCGCGGGCTTGCCACCTACTGCGCCTCTTCGTGCGAGGGCGAGTAGACCGCGCCGAGGAGGTGCAGCAGCGCGGGCAAGAACGCCACCGCCATCGCCACGCACGCGATCTCGCCGACGACTGCGAGGCGCCCGAAAGATGCCACCGCTTGCTGGTCCGAGACGAGCAGCGAGCCGTAGCCGATGATGGTCGTGTAGCTGCAGAGCATCACGGCGCCGCCCGAGCGACGCACCGCGGCCGTGACGTCGCCCTTGAGGATGCGTGAGCGGTCGTAGATGTTGAACGGGTACTCGCAGCCGATGCCGAAGGTGATCGGGAGCGCGATGAAGTTGAGGAAATTCAGGCGCAAGTCATCGAACGCCGCCCAGCCGAGCGTGATCACGACGCCCATCACGAGCGCCGAGAGCACCGCGACGGAGCCGCGCAGGTTGTGCGTCGCCACGAGGACGACGAGGATCACCGCGAGGAACGAGGCGCCTGTCGCGAGGGGGCCGTCGCGGCGCATGGACTCGATCATGGCCGCATACACGCTGGCGCGGCTCGCGGTGCGCACGAGGGTCCCGTCGTCGAGGCGGATGTTGTCCATCGTCTTCGCGAGGCGGAGCGCCGTGCGCCCGTTACCCTGGGAGACCGAAGACTTGTATTGCGCATAGAAGAGCGTACCGATGCGGCCGTCGTTCTCCTCGAAGCGACGGCGCAGCAGATCGGGCAGGTCTTTTCCTTCGATCACGTGCAGATCCGAGGGCGGTCGCATCTCGTCGACGCGCTTGCGTTCGCTTTCGGAGAGACGCGCGAGAACGCCGGGCGAGAGGCGGTCGAGCATGCGCTCGATGACTTCGAGCTTCGCGTCTTGCTCCGCGCGCGTGCCCGGGAGGAAGTCTTGAATCGTGACGAGCTTCTCGATGAGGCGCCCCTCGGGGTCGGCGGCGTCGTTCGCGAAGATCTTCTCCTTCAAGAGCGGCACTTGCTCGGGCGAGTCCGCGAGCATGCGCACGCCCGAGATGTCTTGCTTGCCCGCGAAGACCTCGTCGCACTTGTTCGACCAAATGCCCGCGCCGCTCTGCTTCGTCGACTTCGACCCGAGCTTGTGAAAGCTGTATTCCCAGGGATCGGCCAGGTAGCGGGGGATCTGCACCGCGGCGGCGAGGGAGATGAGTACACCCAGGACCACGAGCGGCTTCGCGTGGCGCTCGGTCACGGAGGCGAGGACACGCACGAGGGGCCCGCGCGTGCCGTCTTCGCGCACGCCGGACGCGCGGTCGCGGAGGAACGCGGGGAGCTTTGGCTGGAGGTTCTCGATGGCGACGATGAGCGCCGGAACCACCGGGATGATGCTCATCCACACGAGGAGCATGCCGAAGAAGCCAATCGCGCCGAACTGCGAGAAGCCGCGGAAGCGCGTGACCGTAAGCGAGCCGTAGGCGATGCCCGCGACGGCCGCCCCGACGAGCTCGGCTCGGAACGCGTTGAGCACCGCCTCGCGACGCGCCTCTTCGCCGCTCATGCCGCGCGCACGGAACTCGCGGTAACGGGCGAAGAGCACGATGGGGTAGTTGATGCCGTTGCCGACGATGATGGCCCCGAGGAACGCGCCCGCGGTGTTCACGTAGCCGAAGGTCGCCGTCGCGAACGCGTAGGCGGCGCCGACGCCGATGAAGACCGGCACGAAGACGATGACCAGCGACCAGATCGACCGGAAGTAGACGACGATGCCCGCGAGCGAGAGGAGCGACGCCGCGACGGCCGCCCAGACGGCCTCGCTCATGATCGACTCTTTCTCCTCTTTCGCGTTCGGGATGTCGCCGGCGTAACCGACCTGCATCTCCGGGTGGAACGCCGCGGGGCCGACCTCCTTCACGAGGTCGGTCATCTGCGCGGTGAAGACGTCGCCGCTCGCGCCGCCGGTACCGGAGGCGCTCGTGATTGCACGCAGGACGGCCCGCTTGCCGTCGGCCGTCTCGAAGTAGCCCGTGGGGAAGTCGTCGTACTTCTTCGAGCTCTTCTCCCAACGATCGTGCTGTTCGTCGAGGCCGAGCGCGCTCTTCTTCTTCGGCTTCGCGTCGCCGCCGCTCGCTCCGCCCTCCCCGGCGCCCGCGCCCTCCTCGGCCTTCGGCTCGCTGAGGTCGGCGACGAGCCCGCTCTGGAACGCGATCTGCTCGTCGAGCGAGCGGTCGGCGTCTTCGAGGTCCTCGAGCGAGGCGTAGAGCCACTTGGTGTGCTCGAAGAAGTCGTGCACCTCGCGCGTGCCGGCCTCGAGGTACATCACGTAGTTCTTCGGGCACGCCTCGCGGCACGACTCCTCGGTGCACGCGGCGGCGCAGCTCTTCGCCGCGGCTTGGCGCTCGAGGATCTTCGCCTTGAGCGCGTCGACGAAGCGGCGGTTGGCGAGCGGGTCGGGCGACTCCACGACGAAGTTGAACGAAGCGCCGCCGCCGACGCGGCCGAGCTGGTGCTCGTAGGCCATGAAGCCTGGGCTGTCGCGCGGCAGGAGCTCGAGGAAGTCCGAGCGGAGCTCGAGCTTGCGGGCGTAGATCCACGAGGCTGCGGAGAAGAGCAGCGTGAGGGCCAGCACGAGGTACGGCCGGCGCCCAGCGCCGTCGACCAAGCGCGTGATCGCGCGAAAGAACATGCACGACGACCTAGCGCGCCTGCGCATCCGATGAAACGAAACGGACGTCACCCGAGCGGACGACGCCGGGGCGCCGCCGCGAAGCCTTTGCGCCACTCCACTCTCACTGGAAGACCTCGCCGCGCAGCGCTTCTCGGCCCGCGCGTCCTCGTGTAGTGACCGGCTCTCCCATGGCCCCCACCGAAGCGCTGCCCGAGCTCCCGCGACCGCTCCGCGTGCTCTTCATCAACGACACCTCGCGCAACGGGGGCCCCGGTCGTACGCTGTATTACATCCTCAAGTTTGCGGATGCTTCGCGTATGCACAAGAGCGTCGTGGTCCCGCGCGCGGGCGTCGTGAGCGAGCTGCTCTCGGAGCCTGGAATCGCCGACGAGATCCACCTGGAGCCGGACCTCGTCGAGAACATCGTGGAGCCGTGGGATCGGGCGATCGAGCGCGAAGACTTCGAGGTCGCCGGCGCACGGAAGCTCATGCGGGCCTCCGGCAACGTCTTCCGCGGAGGCCGAGGATTTTTCCGTCTTGCGAAGCTCGCACGCGAGGGTCGCTACGACGCGATCTTCTGCAACGGCACGACCGCGTGCTTCGCCGGCGGTGGCATCTCGGCCATGACGGGCATCCCGTCGCTCTGGCATTGCTTCTACACCTCGGTCGGCGCGCCGATCCGGCCGCTCCACTCGGCGCTCGCGAAGAGCGAGGGCGTCGCCAGCATCTGCTGCGTCTCGCGTGCGACCACGGTGCTCTACCCGCACTGCCCCGAGAAGGTGAAGCTCACGCACGACGCGATCGACGTCGTCGAGTACGCCGCGGGGACCACGGAGCGGAAGATCCGCGCCGAGTTCGGCTGGCCCGAAGACGCGATCGTCGTCGGCAGCCAGGGCCGCATTCTCCCGAAGAAGGGCTACGTGGAGTTCGTGCGCGCGGCGAAGCTCGTGCTGCCCATGCTCGACGACGAGCTCCGGCGCCGCGTGCGCTTCGTGGCCTTCGGCGACACGCCCCAAGACGTCGTCCCCGACCACCTCGAGGAGTGCCGTGCGCTCGTGCGTGAGCTCGGGCTCGAGAACACCTTCGTCTTCCCGGGCTTTCGCTCGGACGTAAAGCCCTACGTGCGCGAGTTCGACGTCTCGGTCGTTCCGAGCATCTACGAAGATCCCCTCCCCCGCGCGGTCCTCGAAGCCATGGCGCTCGGCAAGCCCGTCTGCGTCTTCGACGTGGGCGGGATGGGCGAGATGGTCGAAGACGGCGTCAACGGGGCGCTGCTCCCGGGTCGCCCCGCGGACGTGAACGCGCTCGCGCACGCCATCGCGCGTTATGTTCGCGATCCGGAATTGCGTGCAAAACACGGGGCGGCGTCTCGTCACCGCGCCGAGACCGAGTTCGACTCGCGCCCGCACGCGGCACGCCTCCAGCGTGAGCTCGAGCGCATCGTGTTCGGTCCGCGCCCGTGACTGCGCCGTCCGAGCCGTCCGGGCCGTCTGGGCCGTCGCCCTCGGCTCCGCACGCCCCCGTCGCGGCCCCCCAGGTGCTCCGCACGGCGCTCTTGCTCTTGCCGCTCCAGATCGTTCTGCGCGGCGGGGAGGCCTTGCTGCCGCTGCTGCTCGCCGCGTGGTTCGGCCGCAGCGAGGCCACCGACGCGTACATGCTTCTCGGTGCACTCTACACGTTCCTCGGGAGCATCGTCGTCGCCGCGTTCCAAGACTCGGTGCTGATCCCCGTGGTGACCGAGCTGCGTCTGAAGCGGCCCGACGAGCTCGGCCCCGTCGTTCGCGGGCTCTTTGGCGCGACGCTCGTGAGCACGCTCGCGGCGAGCGCCGTCGCCTCCCTGCTCGGCCTCGGTCACGCGCTCTTCGCCACCACCGGCGCGCGTTCGCGCCTGGAGCTCGCGATGATCGTGCCCCTCGCGCTCCTCGTGATCGCCATGGGCTGCCGCGCCTTCCTCGTGGGGCTCGCAAACGCCCACCAGCGCTACGCGCTCCACCCGGCCGCCTCGGGCCTCGGCATGGGCCTGACGCTCCTCGGCCTCTCGCGGACGTCGAGCCTCGGCATCGCGGTCTTGCCGTGGTGGCTCGTGGCCGGCGAGGGCACGGCGGTCGCGGTGCTCTTCGTCGCGGTCTCGCGGACCACCGGCCTCACGCTGCGGCCTGCGCTCGTCGCTTCCCCCGAAGTGCGGCGCTTTCTGCGCATGGTCGCCTCCGAGGCGGGTGGCTCGGCGGTGACGCGCATCAACCCCGTGGTCGACCAGGCCTTCGCCGCGGCCACGGGCTTCGTCGGCGGCGGCACGCTGCTTCGCTACACGTTCGACATCGCCGGGCTCCCGCTTACCGTGCTGCAGGCCACCGTTTTCCCGATCCTCGTCGGGGCGTTCGCTCACCGCGTGACGGTGCACGGCGCCCAGACGCTCGGCCCCATGGTGCTGCGTGCCCTCGCGGCGACGACGGCGTTCGTCGCAGCGCTCGCGGGCTTGCTCCACCTCTTTCGAGAGCCGATCCTCGCGCTGGCGTTTGGCCACGGCGAGATGGACACGGCGGGGCTCGCGCGCATGGCGGAGATCCTCCCCTACGCGCTCGCCGGCGCCGTCCCCTTTGGGTGCCTGCTCGTACTCGCACGCGCGCACGTTTCGTTGCAGAACGCACGCATCATGTTCCCCCTCGGCGTGCTCAACGCTGCGGCGAACCTCGCGCTGAACGCCGTGCTCGTGAGGCCGCTCGGGCTCGAAGGCTTGGCCCTCTCCACCTCACTCGTGCAGCTCCTCTTGGCGCTCGCCTTCGCCGCTTTGCTCGTCAGGCGGCTTCGCGAAGAGCGCCGCTAGCCTCGCGCGCGTCCGAGCGGAGCTCACGCACGAGGGTCAAGAAGAGCGCCACGAGCACGGCTTGGCGCGCGAGCAGGGTCACGATGCCCGCCACGCGCTGCTCGAAGACGTGGTCGTAGTAGCCGCGCAGGTACACCTGGCTGAGGAGCAGCGCCGCGAAGAGGAGGGCGATCGGGGTACGCGCGCGGGCTCCGGGGATCGCGAGGGCGAGCGGGATGCCCCAGGTCATGTACTGCGGAGAGAAGACCTTCCCCGTGAGCCAGAGCACGGTGGCGAGCGCGAGCATGGCGCAGGCGAGGCACGCGGAGCGTTCGCGCAGGGATTCGCCGCGAGGGCTCCGATACGTGGTGACGGTGACGTACGCCACGCCGGCGAGCATGAGCGGCGTCGCGAGCTGGGCGAGGAGCGCCGAGCCAGGACCGTGGAAGTTCATGGACCCGAAGTCGTGCGTGGCCACCTGCCGCGAGCCGGCGAGGGCCATCACGGCGCCGTAGAGCGAGCCGAGGAGCGACTCCACGTGAAGGCCGCGCTGCCCGTGGAAGCGGAGCACCTCGAGGAAGCCGCCGCCGAGGGCCATTGGGGCCATGGCCACGGACCCGGTGAGGAAGGCGATGGCTGCAACCTGCAACATTCGCTTTGGCTCTCGAAAGAACGCGCGGTCCGCGGCGATCACGAGCGGGAAGAAGAGCACGGGGAGGAGCTTCGTCGCCGCTGCGAGCCCGAGAAAGACCCCGAGCGCCGTCGTTCGCCGTTCGAGCGCCGCCCACGCGACCCCCGCGAGCAGGACCGCCAGCACCGCGTCGAGGCGCTGCACCGCGATGCCGCCATGCGCGAGCACGAGCAAGGACGCAGCCCACCAGCGACGGTCTCCGAGCAGGGACGTCGGTGACGGCGTGCGCGCCACGCGAAGGGCGAGCGCCACCGAAGCCGCCAGGGCGAGCGCCATGAGAGCCCCGAACGCGTAGCCGTAGGCGAGGAACGAGTCCGCGACGAGGCGCAAGGGCACGGTGACGAGGAGCGCCGGCGGCGGGTACTCGAAGGGAACCTCGACGTACGGCAGGTGGAGGTGGCCATCGGCGACCGGCAGCGGACGCGAGAACGATTCGGGTGCTGCGCCGCGATCGAGGACCGCGGGGTCGTAGGCACGGCCGAGGACCGCGCCCGAGGTCGACCAGTAGATCGCCTCGTCGAGCGAGCGCCGGTAGAGGAACGCAAACGGGTACCACAGCCGCTCGGCGGTCGACGCGGTGTGCGCCTCGACGACGCGCTCTTTGAACGCGTTCCAGTCGCCGGCGCCGATGCCCTGGTTCACCCAAACGAACGCCACGAAGACGAACGCTGAGAAGGGCGCGAAGCGGCGAGGCGAAGGCATGCGTCGACGGGCTCTCTTCTCGCGCTAGCGTCCGCGCGCCGCGAGGGCCCGCGTGGCGACGAGCTGGCGGTACACGCGCCCGTAGCCTTCGCACATGGCCTCGATGCGGCAGGTTTCGTGCACGTACTGGCGCGCACGCTCCCCCATGCGGCGCACGCGCGCCCGGTCCGCCATGGCCTCGCGCATGCGTGCGGCGATCGCGCCCGCGTCTTGGTCCACGAGCCAGCCCCACTCGCCGTCGACCACCACCTCG
>CAIOHM010000259.1 GCA_903858055.1 uncultured delta proteobacterium | reverse complement strand
TCATACGCAAACGGCGATTCATGCGCCTCATGGCGGCGTCGTCCCGGAGGTCGCCTCGCGCGATCACGTGCGCCACGTCTCGCGCGTCGTCGATCGGGCGATCGCCGAGGCGGGCGTGCACCTCGACGACATCGACGCCATCGCCGTGACGGCGCGCCCGGGGCTCCTCGGCGCGCTCCTCGTCGGCGTCGAGTTTGCCAAGGCGCTCAGCCTCGCGACGGGCAAGCCGCTCGTCGGCGTCGACCACCTGCACGGGCACCTCTCGGCCTCCGCGCTCTTCGCGCGCGACACCACGCACCACGAGGCGCCCGCCTACCCCCACGTGGCCCTCGTCGCGAGCGGCGGCCACACCGCGCTCTACCTCGTAAAGGGGCCACGCTGCGAAGACGTAGACGCGCTCGGCGCCACGCGCGACGACGCGGCCGGCGAGTGCTTCGACAAGATCGCGAAGGCCATCGGGCTCGGCTACCCGGGCGGGCCCGCGATCGATCGTTGGGCGGAGCGCGGCGATCCGGCGCAGTGCCCCCTGACCTTTCCCCGCGATCGGCTCGAAGGGTTCGACTTCAGCTTCTCGGGACTCAAGACCCGTGTGGCGGCTCACGTGGAGGCGCACGGGGTGCCGAAGAACGAGAGCGAGCTCGCCCACCTCTGCGCCGGCGTGCGCGCCGCCATCGTGCAAACCCTCGTCGCGAAGACCATCGCGGCGACCGAGGAGACCAACGCCGGCACCCTCACGATCGGCGGCGGTGTGGCAGCGAACCGTGCGCTGCGTTCCGAGCTCGCGCGCGCCGCGGAGGCTCGCGCGCTCCGCTGCTACCTCCCCGCACGCTTCGCCTGCACCGACAACGGTGCGATGATCGCGTGGGCGGGCCTCCAGCGCCTCCGCGCCGGCGAGCGCGACGACCTCGACCTCGACGCGTCGACGACCAGCACGTTGCCCTCGGTCACGCGCAAGGGCAGAGGCCGCCGCGAGCAGGAAAAACGCAGACCCTGAGCGGGCCTCCCGAAGCGCACGCGAAGGCGTTCCCTCGACCGGGAAAGCGCGATAGCGAGCGCCCATGCGTCTTGCCCGTCGCCCGCTCGCCCTCGTGGCGCTCTCGAGTTCGATCCTCGCGGCGTGCCATGCCCCGCAGCGATCGGCGCGCGTCCCGTACGAGCCCGCCCTCGCCACGAGCCGCAGCGACGTCACCCTTCACGCGAACGCCAGCATGCAAGCGAGCGAAGAAAGCCAAATCGCCCTCCGGGACCTCGGCGAGACCCGCGGCTATCGCCTCGGCGTGCCGCACCACTTCGCGTTCACGAAGGACGAGAGCGCCGTCTACTTCCTCCGCTCCGCCTCCGGGCGCGACCCGCAGCAGAGCGTCTTCCGCGTGGGCGTCCGCGACGGCCGCGAAGAGCTCGTCCTCGCGCCCGCCGACCTCCTCAAGGGACCGGAGACGCTCTCCGCGGAGGAGCGCGCACGGCGCGAGCGTCTGCGCATCGGCGCCTCGGGCTTCACGGGCTTCACGCTCACGCCCGACGGAAAAGCCCTCGCCGTGGAGCTCTCGGGGAAGCTTTTCCTCCACGACCTCACGACGAAGAGCACGCGCGAGCTCGCGGCGGGCGGTGCGCTCTACGACGCGCGCGTCTCGCCCGACGGCCGAGCCTTCGCCTTCGTGCGCGACGCGAACGTGCACAAGGTGGACGTCGCCTCGGGGCGCGTGAACGCGGTCACCAAGGGTGGCACCGAAGACAAGCCGCTCGGGCTCGCGGACTTCGCCGCGCAAGAAGAGCTCGATCGCATCGAAGGCTGGTGGTGGGCGCCCGGCTCCGATCGCCTGCTCGTCGAGGAGGTCGACCAGCACGAGGTGGAGCGCCTCGCCATCGTCGATCCCGCGCATCCGGAGCGTGAGCCGGAGCGACCGTTTTATCCGCGTGCGGGCCGGAAAAATGCGGCTCTCGGGCTCATGCTCGTCGACGCCGAGGGCCGCATCCCCGCGCGCCCAGTGAGCTGGGACAAGAGCGCCTTCCCGTACCTCGCGAAGGTGACGTGGACCAAAGAGCTCGGGCTGCTCCTCACGCTGCTCGACCGCCCCCAGAAGCGCCTCGAGCTCGTGCGCGTCGACGAAGCAACGGGCCAAACGTCCCGTGTCCTCGCCGAGAGCGACGCCGCGTGGCTGAACCACGATCCTTCGATCCCCGCGGCGGTTCCGGGAACGTCGAACTTTCTTTGGGCCTCCGAGCGCAGCGGCCACTGGCAGCTCGAGCTCCGCGATCGCAGCGGCGCCCTCGTGCGGGAGCTCACGATGCCCGAGCACGGCTACGGGCGTGTGCTCCAGGTCTCCGCCACGCACGCGTTCGTCGCGGCGTCGCCCGACCCCGTCGACGACACGGTGCTTCGCGTGACCCTCGACGGCTCGTCGGTCGAAGAGCTCGCCCCCGCGAAGGCCCATCGGCAGCACACGAGCGTGGTGGCCCCGAGCGGCGGCGCGCGCGTAGAGCTCATGGCGAGCGCGGACACGTTCCGAACGATCGTAACGCTGCGCGGGGCGAACGAGGCGACCGTGGCGAGCATCGCTTCGAAACAGGAGGCGCCGCAGGCGGAGCCGCGCCCGACGTTCCACGTGATCGGCCGCGAGGGATACCGTGCAGCCGTCGTGCGCCCGACGCGCTTTCGGCCGGGCCAGCGCTACGCGGTGATCGACGCCGCGTATGGCGGGCCGCACGCGCAAGTGGTTCAGGGCGGGCTCGGCTCGTACGCGCGCGCGCAGTGGATGGCCGACGCCACGGACTCCATCGTCGTGGCGATCGACGCGAAGGGCACCCCTTGCCGCGGGCGCACCTGGGAGCGATCCATCGAAGGGGACTTTGGCACCTTGCCCGTCGAGGGCCATGTCGAGGCGCTGCGGGCCCTCGCGATCGAGGTCCCCGAGCTCGACCTCGCACGCGTCGGCGTCTACGGGTGGTCGTTCGGCGGCTACTTTGCGGCGCGCGCGGTGCTCGCTCGTCCCGACTTCTTCAAGGTTGGCGTCGCGGGAGCCCCGCCCGTCGACTGGCTCGACTACGACACGGCCTACACCGAGCGGTACCTCGGCATTCCCGATCCTTCCGTGTCGCACCCGGCCTACGAGCGGTCCTCGCTCGTGCCCCTCGCCAAGAAGCCCCTCGCGCCCGGCGAGCAGGGTCGCCCGCTCCTCATCGTGCACGGCACCGCCGACGACAACGTGCACTTCAAGAACGCGCTCGTGCTCGCGGACGCGCTCCTGCGCGGCGAGCGGCCTTACGAGCTCGTGCCCCTCGTCGGTACGACCCACATGCTCAACGACCCGGCCCTCGCCATCCCCACGTGGTCGCGCATGGCCCGCTTCCTCGCGCGCCACCTGACCCCGGGAGCGGCGCAGTGAGCGCGCCACGCATCGCCTTCCTCGGCGCCGGGCGGATGGCGATTCGGCAAGCACAGGCGCTCGTCGACGCCGGCCTCACGCCGCGCAGCATCGTCGCCGTGTACGATCACGACGGCGCCGCAGCCCGGTCGTTCGCCGATCGTTTTGGCGCCAGGGCCGTGAGCTCACGCCGTGCCGCGCTCCAGGCCGGGAGCCACGTCGTGATCGCAACCGCCGCCGCCGCTCACGCCACCGACGCCTTCGAGGCGCTGCAGATGCGTCGCGGGGTGTTCCTCGAAAAGCCCATCGCCCTCACGGTGCGCGACGCCGCCGCGCTGACCGTGCTCGCCGAACGCCTCGGACTCTCGCTCCATGTAGGCCTCTCCGAGCGCTTTCACCCGGTCGTGCGTGCGCTCGTCGCGGAGCTCGAGGGCCGTCGTGCCGAGCGCTTCGTCGCGAGCCGCTGCCTGCCCGCCATGCGCGCGCGCGATTGCTCCGTCGCGATGAACCTCGCGGTGCACGACATCGACCTCGCCCTGCAAATCTTCAGGACCCCGCTCACGCTCGAGCGGCGAACGGCGAGCCGCGAGCCAAACGCCTTCCATGCGCGGTTTCTTGGACCGCAAGGAGAACTGGTCTCCATCGAAGCCGCCGACGGTGCGGCCATCCCACGACGCACACTCTTCGTCGTCGCCGGCAACGCGACGTACGAGGGGGACCTCCTCGCCGGTACGCTCGTGCGGCGCGTACACGGCGTGCCCGTGGCGATCCCGGTCGGGGAGCGCGAGGGTCTCGTCGTGCAAGCGGAGGCACTGCTCGCCGTATGGGAGGGCCGTACGCCGCAGGGGCCTGCGACCGCACGCGAGGCCTTTCGGGGTCACGCCCTCGTCGCGAGCGCGGAACTTCAAGCGCGCGCCCGCAGCGCTCAAGCACCGGAAAACTTGCCGCCAACCGCCTCCTTTGGTTGAGAACGTCCATGGCCGAGAACGGCGCCCCGGAGGCCCGCGCGTTTCGACCGGCGTTCCGCACCGGTGAGCGTTTTTCGCGCGAAGCGAAGGACCGGCCCCTCATCGTCTTCGAGGCCGTTCACAAGGCCTACGCGACGGGCATGCGCGTCCTCCGCGGCGTCGACCTCAGCATCGGCCGCGGCGAGTTCGTGTTCATCACGGGGCCGAGCGGCGCGGGCAAATCCACGATGCTTCGCACGCTCTACGGCGCCGAGGGCATCGACGAAGGCCGCATCACGTTCCTCGGCCGCGACGTCGGCACCGTGAGCACGAAGGCGCTCCCGTACTTGCGGCGCAACATCGGCATCGTCTTCCAAGACTTCAAGCTCGTACCGAACTGGACGATCTTCGAGAACATCGCGATCAGCCTCGAAGTCGCGGGCTATGCGCCACGCGTCATTCGCAGCCGCGTGGCCGACGCCCTCGAGCGCGTAGGCCTCGTGGGTCGCGGCGACGAGCGTGTCACCGTGCTCTCGGGCGGGGAGAGGCAGCGCGTCGCCATCGCCCGCGCCATCGTGAACGACCCGGCCCTCGTGCTCGCCGACGAGCCCACGGGGAACCTCGATCCCCAGCTCGCCGTCGACATCCTCGGGCTCTTCGAAGACCTGCACCGCGCGGGCACCACGGTCCTCTTCGCGACGCACGACCGCTCGCTCCTCGAGATCAGCCCGCACCGTACGCTCGTGCTCGACGACGGCCGCATTCACGACACGGGCGCCGGCTCGGTCATCCGCGGCAGCCATCCCGTCGAGGTGCCGGTTCGATGAGCATCGTTCATCGTTCGATGGGCACGCGGATCATGCGCGGACTGCTTCGCGAATGGCGCGTGCAGCTCCTCGGCATCGGGTCCATCGTCGTCGTCTTCGCCTGCCTCGCGACGGCGCTCGTCTTCGTCGTCAACTTGCAGAGCCTCGCGCACAGCTGGGGCGACGAGGGCCGGGTCACGGTCTTCCTGCGGGAAGATGCGAGCAGCGAGGATGCGCGCGCGGTCGTCGAAGCGCTCCGCACCACCGAGGGGGTCCGCGATGCGCGCGAGCTCGACCCCAACGAGCTCCGGGCGTGGCTCAAGGGCGCTTCGAGCGATCACGAACTCGAAGCGTGGCCCGCCGAGTGGCTCCCCCACGCGATCGAGCTCCACTTGAACGGGCCCGAACTCCCCGTGCGCGCGCGCCTGCTCCGCCAGCGGCTCGAAGCCCTGCCGACGGTCGATCTCGTCGAAGACCATGTCGCGGCCGCATCGCGCGTGGCGGAGCTCTTGCGCGGCGCCCTCTTCGCGACCGCTGCCCTCGCGGCCCTCGTGTTCGGCGCCGTCATCGCGATCGTCATCGCGACGAGCCGCCTCGTGCTCGAGCGCCGCCGCCTCGAGGTCGAGGTCATGCGACTCGTCGGGGCTTCGGAGGGCTTCATCCGTGCGCCCTTCCTCGTCGAAGGCTTCCTCCAGGGATTCCTCGGTGCGGTCGTCGGTGTCGGCGTCGTAGCCGCCGCCTTCGGCTCCGTGCGTGCGCGCTTCGACGGCGCCGTGCTGGCGCTCGTTGGCCAGGCGCCGACCTTCCTCCCCCTCTCGGTCCTTTTCGCGCTCCTCGGGATTGGGGCGCTCCTCGGCACCGGCTGCGCCTTCTTCGCGCTTCGGGGCCTCGAGACCCACGATGCGCGCGCGTGATCGGCAGCGACTTCTGGCCATCGGCGCGCTCACCTTCGCGGCGTCATCGCTTCGCGCAGCCCCGCCTTCCGAGCCTCCGGACGACCTCGGCTCCCTCGCGCCGCTGGGCGCGGGCGAAGCTGTCGGTGCAGCCGCGAAGCTCGCCGCGACGGACGTGAACCTCCGCGCGCTCGACGGCTCACGCGACGAACTCCGCCAGCGCCTCGCATCGCAGGAAGGGGCACGCCGCGACGAAGGACGGCGCGCGCGCAGGCTCGCTCGCGAGATCCTCGTCGCGGAGCTCGAAGGTCGTGCGCTCGCCTCGAGCCCTGAAGATCTCGTGCACAATGCAACGATGCGTTCGGGTCTTCGTCGCGTCGCAGCGCGAACGCTCTCTGCGCACGGTACGCGTGCCGCGGAGGTGGAGACGACACGCAAGGCCCTCGTCGCGCTCGACCTCGACGAAGCTCGCCTGCAAGGAGAGCGCGCAGTTGCCGAGGCCGAGCTTCGTCTCGAACAAGAGACGGCCCGGCGGCGGCGGGAGACGTTCACGCGTATCTTCGACGAGGACCGAATCCCCGCCTCGAGCGAAGGGGGCGGCCACGCGCGCGTGCGTGTCGCCGAGGCAGGCTCCGACGACGAGCGCACCGATGAATCGTTCGCAGCGAGGCGAGGTTCCCTTCCGCCGCCCATCCAGCGCAAGTGCCGCATCAAGTCGCAGCGCAGCGACGACTACGGTGGCGCCTACCTCGCGATCTCGAGCGCCAAGGGGAGCAACGTGCGGGCCGTCGCAAGCGGGAGCGTCGCGTTCGCCGACGAGCTCGCCCCCTACGGCAAGCTCGTGGTCGTCGACCACGGCAAGAGCTACTTCACGGTCTACGGCGGGCTCTCGCGCATCGCCATCGGCGCAGGGAGCCCGGTGCGCGAAGGAGCGATCGTCGGCCAGGTCGAGCCCGACGTACCGCTGGTCTTCCAGCTCCGCTCCGGTTCCCAAACGCTCCCGCCGCTCAAGTGGCTCATGCAACGACGACGGGTGAAGGACGACGTCGGCACGCCATGAGCGCGTGGTCGCGCGTCGCGGGGTGGGCACGGCACCCGAGCGTGCTCATGTGCGTTCTTGGTCTCGCCCTCTACCCGTTCGTACGCGAGGAGAAGCCCGCGCGGGTGCTGCGCCTCTCCGCGGAGCAGCTCGACCGGGCCCTCGCACGCGAACGCAACCGGAGTGATGCGCCCGAGACCGCCGAATCCCAGGCGCGGGCCCGCGAGGACGCCCTCGACGAAGAGGCGCTGGCCGAGCTTGCGATGGAGGAGGAGCTCCACCGAAGCGACGACGGGCTGCGCCTCGCCCTCGCACAGGCGGCCCGGCGCGAACTCGTGCGACGCATGCCCCCGCCTACGCCGACGGACGCGGAGCTTCACGCCTTGGCGGCGGAGGTCCCGCTCGAGTCCCTCGTCGACGCCGACGTCGTCTCGAAGACCGGCACGCCGTCGAACGGCCTCCCGTCCCGCGAACACTTCGAGGGCATGACGCTCGCTTCGCTCGAGGAGCACCTGGGCGTTCGGCACTTGCCGATGCCGACCGACGCGCCGCGCGAGGCCTCCGTCACGAACGCCCACGGGGTGGAGATCGCGCTCACGCTCACGGTGCACCGCGAGAGCCCCGAGGAGCGCTTCGCACGGCTTCGGCCCGAACTCGAGCGGCGCTTCGTTCAGGAGACGCTCGCGGCCCGCACCCGGGCAGCCCTACGCGACCGGCGTGCCCGCTACGACCGTACGGAGCTTCCGTGAGGCCCCTTGGCCTCCGCGCGGCGCTGCTCGTGAGCCTCGGTTTCGCCGCCGCTGCCGCCGCACACGAGAGCCCCGCGATCGCGCTCCGCCTGGACGTGGACGCAAGCGGGCGGGTCTTCGTGGAGCAAATCGCAGGACCGCGCGCGCTCGTCGCCCTCGAACCGCCCGCCGGCTGTCGCCTCGACCTTGGCCGTACGTCGAGCACCCTCGAGACCTCGCGCGACCTGCCCGCACGCGTGCACTGTACAAGCGATGGACTGCATGGCACATGGCGCGTGTCCGGGCTTGGTTCGCACGCCCAGGCGATGGCGGTCCGCGCCGAGGGCGCCGTGACCGGCACGTGGACGCTCTTGCCGGAGAGTTCGACTTTCTCCCTCGCCGAGGCCCACGTGGAAGGTGCCGCAACCAACGGTCCGGGACCGGGGACTCGACCTCCCTTCGATCCGCGCCCTGCCCTCGCTGCAGGGGCATCCCACGTCGCGCACGGGCTCGACCACATGGCCCTCGTCGCTCTCCTCGTCGTGAGCGCCGCACGCCTCCGGGACGCGCTCCTGCCCCTCGTGGGCTTCACCCTCGCGCACGCGCTTACGCTGGGCTTTGGGGCCTTTGGCCACCCGCTCATGCCCGCAAGCCTCGCGGAGCTGCTCGTCGCGGCGAGCCTCGTCTTGGCCACGCGCCTCGAGTCCTCGGAGCGGCTCGGGGCCCGAACAATCACGGCGTTCACGTTCGGGCTCGTGCACGGCGTCGCGTTCCTCGAGGGCGCCGCGCCGCTGCTAGCCCATGGTCACGCGCCGATCGCCACCCTCGCGGCGTTCCATGTGGGCATCGAGTTCGTGCAGGTCGCCGTGGCCCTCGCGCTCGCGGCCGTGCTCGCGGCGGCCGAACTGCGCGAATCCTTTGCGCAACGCCTGCGTGCGTCCGTCGCGACCTTGGCGGGAGCGTATGGCGTCGCGCTCCTGCTCGCCCGCCTCGCGTGAGGGTTGGGAGTCCGTTAGACTCACGCGATGCGCCGCTCGAGACTCGTCGTTGCCACGGCCCTCCCTCTCCTGCTCGTTGCAGGCCCCGCGCTCGCCGCAAACGACGGCGAGTCTGCAGCCGATCTCGCGCGCGCCGGGCGCTCGAAGCCGACGGAGGTCGAGTTCGGCAAGACCGTGGTGTCGCCGTTCGTGCTCTTCCGCGGCGGCGCGGACTACGTGCAAGAAGATCCGAAGGTCGACTTCGTCGGCCGCAACAATGGGTTTTGGCTCGACTGCGCGCGCATCGGACTCGAGAGCACCTCCGGCTCGTTCACGACGCGCATCTCCTTCGAGGGCGCGAGCGGAAACCAGCTCGCACCCAACACGCCCGAGGGCTCGCTGCGCGTGAGCCTCCGCGATGCTTTCGTCCGCTGGGAGCTCCACCCGGCCATCTCGTTCCAGCTCGGTCAGGCGAAGGCGCCCTGGGCGCGCGAAGAGCTCCGCGGCGTCGCCGATCGACCCTTCGCGACGAACGCCGTGGGCTTCGAGGGCGTGAGCGCAGGGCGCGGCTACGACCAAGGATCGCTCGCCCTCGACCGCCAGCTCGGGCTCATCGTGACCACGAGCAAGCCCATCGAGCTTGGGGGTCTCGTCTTCGACTACGCGCTGATGATCGCGAACGGAAACGGGCGCAACCAGCTCGTCGACGACAACGGCAAGGCCCTCGCACTCGGTCGACTCGAGCTTGGCTTCAAGCAGTGGGTCACCGTCGGCGCGGGCGCGTACGTGAACGATCGCCGCGTCGGCACCGCGCCCAATCAGTACGACGAGGGAGACACCGGTGTCCTCGTCGACCTCATGAGCAAGATCGAGAACCTCGAGCTCTTCGCGACCTACGCGCAAGTCTCCACGAAGTACCCGACCACCGGCGTGCCCGATCGCAAGCAGGTCGCGTGGCACGCGCAGGCGAGCTACCGCGTCGACTGGGCGCCGATGCCCTTCACGGTCGGTTACCGCATCGCGCACTTCTCCCCCTTTGCGCAGGGGGCGGCCGTGCTCCCCGGCGGCGCGCTGCTCGGGGACTACGACCTCGATCACCACACCTTCGGCGTGCGCCTCTTCCATCCGACGCAGCCCGTGTCGCTCTATGCAAACTACACCATGACGGTCGAGCCCGGCGGCCGCTCACTCGCGAACGATCGCGCCACGCTCTTGGCGCAGCTCACCTTCTGAGGCCCCATGCCGCGTCGCCTCACGGTCCTCTCGTCGCTCGGCATCGCCGCGCTCCTCGTCGCGGCCGCATGCGGTTCGCCTACGCCGGAACGCTCACGCGCGTTTCCCGTCACGTCGCGCAGCCAGCTCATCGGAGGCGCGCGCGCGCTCGGCGAGGTCGGCGACATTCGCCTCGAGAACGAGCGCATCCGCGTGGTGATCCAGGCGCCAGGCTTCTCGCGTGGCTTCGGCGTCTACGGCGGCAGCCTCATCGACGCCGACTTCCGCCGCCCGAGCGAAGAGGGCTCGAGCGCCGGCGGCGTGGGGTCCGATCAGTTCGGCGAGCTCTTTCCCGCCTTCTTCGTGCAAGCGTGCGCAGTCGACGCGCTGCGCATCCTCGACGACGGCTCGAAGGGGGGACCGGCGCGCGTCGAGGCCTCCGGCACCGCGGGCGACTTCCTCGAGCTCGCCGCGCTCCTGAACCGCGCCGTGACCGGATCGAACGCCGATTGGCGCAACGGGAACTCGACCCCGCGGCTGCGCTACTCCACGGTGTACGAGCTCGCGCCGGGCGCGCGCTGGGTCACGCTCCGTTTCACGGTCGAGAACATCGCGGACGAGGCGATGGGCTTCCCGAGCGACGACGCCAAGGCGCTCCTCGGCGTGCTCGGCTTGCCCACGGACGACTTCACGGTGCCCACGGGTGACGTGGCGCTCTTCGGCGCGACCAACAAGGTCTTCATCCCCGGCGTCGGGTTCGATCTGCGCTTCGGCCTCCAAGACGCGTATGCACGCAAGGTCGACTTTCCCGGGTTTCCCGGCATCGTAGGCGAGTTCATCGCGAGCCGCGCCGAGGGCACGAGCTACGGCTTCGTCGCCGAGGAGAGCGACGCGAACTTCGTCTGGAACAAGCGCGAGGCCTACGCCGCGAGCGGAGCTCCCATCGACAAGACCTCGCTGCTCTTCCCCTTCGTCGCGAGCGGCTTCGTCGGCATCTTCGAGAACCAGGCCCCGAAGAGCCTCGCTCCGGGCGCGAAGGCGACGTTCACACGCCACTTCGTGCTCGGCAGCGGCGACGTGCAAAGCGTGGTCGATGGCATCCACGAGCTCCGCAAGACCAAGGTCGGAAGCTTCGGCGGTCAGCTCTTCGACACCACGACGGGCTCCCCCATCGTCGGCGCGCGCGTGCTCGTCTACCAGAACCTCCCGAACGGCGAGAGGCGCGTCTTTTCCGAGGTCGACACACGAAACGGCGGTCAATTTCAGGGCAATCTGCCGCCGGGCTCCTACGCGCTCCGCCCCGTGGACCACGGGCGCTGGCCTGGCGGCTTCACGGACATCACCGTGCGCGAGAGCGAGACGTCCGCGGTGCAACTCTCGCTGCTCGGTCCGGGGCGCATCGTGGTGCGCGTCCTCGACGATCGCGGGTTGCCGCTGCCCGCGAAGGCCTCGGCCATTGGCACCTACCCGAAGGAGCTCTCGGGCGAGCAGCCGCGCTCGTTCCTCTTCGATCTGCAAGCAGGCGAGAGCTTCCGCCACACGGACTTCGTCGCTGACGACCTCAACGACGCCTCCACGCGGCGCTACATCGAAGAGACGGGCTTCACGCAAGACGGCGTCGCCGAGCTGAGCGTTCGCCCGGGCACCTACGACGTCTACGCCTCGCGCGGCCCGTATTACGCGGTCGATCACCGCAGCGTGACCGTGAAGCCCGGCCGCACGGAGACGGTCTCGTTCATGCTGAAGCGGACCGTGCCCGGCAACGGTTGGTTCTCCGGCGACACGCACATCCACTCGCGCAACAGCATCGACTCGCGCCTCGACCTCGACACGCGCGTGCGCTCGCTCGCCGCCGAGGGCATCGACTGGGCCGTCGCCACCGATCACAACTACGTCACCGACTACCGTCCCTTCGTCGAACGCACGCGCCTCGCGGAGTGGATTCACCCGGTCGTGGGCATCGAAATGACGACGCTCGAGTCGGGTCACTTCAACGGCTTCCCGCTTCGCTACGCGATCGGCCCCGTGACTCACGGCGCCTTCGAGTGGGCGCGGCAGACACCCGACTTCATCTTCGACCGCCTCCGCAGCATGGGTAGCCTCGGCCCCGAAAACACGCTCGTGCAGGTGAACCATGCACGTGACGGTGTTCTTGGCTATTTTGCGCAATACGGTAGAAGTACGCGCGACATGGCCGAGCTCGTGCCCTCGGCGTTCGGCCAGTTCACGCAGCCCACGGGGCCTGCGTTTCGGAAGGCCACGGGCGAGACCACGTTCAGTGACAAGTTCGACGCGATGGAGCTCGCAAACGGCAAGCTCGTTTGGGAGATCCACCATCAGCGCGCACCGCAAGTGCTCCCGGCCGATGCGCCGAGCGGCACGCCTGCGCCGGGGCGCGTGCTCGTCGACTCGAACGGCGAGGTCACGTTCCCAGGCGCGGTCGAAGATTGGTTCCAGCTCTTGAACCAGGGGAAGCGCCCCGTGGGCACCGGCGCCGGCGACAGCCACGACGGTGAAGAAGAACCAGGTCAGTTCCGCACGCTCGTCTACCTCGGCGACGAGCGACCGAGCACGATCCGGGACGAGGCGATCGTCGCAGCCCTTCGTGCGCACAAGGCCGTCGTGACCAACGGACCGATGATCGACTTTCGCGTCGACGACGCGAAGAGCTCGAGCGTCGGTGCGGACGTGCTCGTGCGAGGCACGAGCGTCACGTTGCGCCTCCGCGTGACGAC
>CAIOHM010000258.1 GCA_903858055.1 uncultured delta proteobacterium | reverse complement strand
GGGAGCTTCTCCGGGCTCGCGGACACGAAGGCTTCGCCGGGTTCGCCTTCGTCGAAGACCTCCCTCGTCGTCGCAAGCGTGGCCACCTTCCTCGTCCTTGGCGGCATCACGCTCGCCATGCGGCCGCGCGACCCTGCGAAGGAGCCTTCGCGCGAGGGCATCATGCCGACGCCGGCGGCTCTGGCCCCGTCGTCAAGCGCCGCGGCGAAGGAGACGCCTTTGGTCGTCCCTGCGGCGCTGCCGGTGGTCGAACCCTCGGAGGCGCACGACGCCGGGGCCACGATCGCCGCCGCCCCCAAGGCGGTCTCGCCGACGAAGGGCGCCGGTGCGCGTGACGCCAAGAAGGCTGCGGCGGCCCACGAGTCCGCGCCAGCGAAGTCCAAGGGGCTCCACATGACCATCGAGTGACGATCCGGTGGCTGCGGTCGTCGCACGTTTTGCCCACGAATCTCTGGCAACGAAGATACGATGGGCGCATGCGTGCACGGCCCAGCCGAGCATCGTCGTGGAAGCCCGATCGTCATGCGCCTCGTCTGCCTCTCGCTCAGCCTCACCTTGCTCGCGGCCGCCGCGCCGCCCTCTCCCAAGCTCGCGGCGCGTGTGAAGACCCCGCCGGCCCTGGCCGCCGAGTCGCACACGCAGAAGCCGCTCTCCGAGGTGCTCACCGGCGTCGCGCGCGTGGCTTACGAGAGCGGGCGCTTGCTCCTCGAGGCCGACGACTCCGCCACCGCTCACGCGAAGTTCAAGGAGGCCTACCAACTCTCGAAGAGCCCGCGCCTGCTCTGGAACATGGCGGCGTGCTCGAAGCTCCAGCGCCGCTACGCGATGGCGGTGCAAGAGCTGGAGCTGTTCCTCACCGACGGCGCAGGTCAGATCACGCCGGAACAAGAGGCGCGTGCGCGCGAGCTGCTCGAGACGCTCCGCGTGGTCGTGGCTCCCGTCACGGTGCGCGTGGTGCCGGCGAACGCGTCGCTCGCGGTCGACGGTGAGCCGCGCGCGACGCTCCATGGAGAATACAAGTTTCTCGCCGACGTGGGTCGCCACGAGTTTCGGGCCTCGCTCGACGCCCACGCGACCGCTTCCCGCGCGATCGACATCAACGAGACCAAGGCGCTGACGGTCGATCTTCAGCTCACGCCCATCGTGCCCGAATCGACGCTCATGGTCGCGACGATGGCCGAGGCCGCGGTCGAAGTCGACGGGCGATCGTTCTCCGTCGGCTCGCGCGAAGGGACCGTCTCGGCGGGCACCCACCAGGTGCGCGTGTGGGCGCGCGACTACCAGCCGTGGTCCACGGAGGTGATGATTGGCACGGGCGAGCACAAGGCGATCGCGGCGATGCTCGATCCGGAGCCCAGGACGAACTGGTGGCTCGTGGGGACCGCCGCCGCCGTGACCTTCGTGGGGCTCGGCTTCGGCGCGTATTACCTATTCAAGCCCGAGCCTGCTGCGGCGCCTGCGCCCATCTTCCTTCAGCCCATCGCCGGCTCCGTCGCGACGCTGCCGTTGCCCTGAGCGGACCACCGGATCTACGCCATGAAGCGACACCACCTGCTCACGTCCCTCTCGCTCCTCACCCTCGGATCGATCGCGCTCGCCGCGCCCGGGTGCAGCGCGGACCCCGCGCCGCCGGCGCAGGTCATCCCCGCGCCGGGCCAGCTCATGGTCGCGTTGACGACCGACCTCGTGCCAGGAAAAGACTTCGACGAGCTGCGTCTCGTGGTCGCCTATGACGGTCGCGTCAACAACCGCACCTCGCTCACGTGGACCGTCACCGAGGGTGTCGTCCGCGGTTCGGTTCCGCTCCCCGCGACGGTGGCGATCGTCGGCCGCGCGGACGCCAGGTCGCCGGTGACCGTGCGTGCGCAGGCCTACCTCGACGGCTTGCCGCGCGTGCTTCGTGAGGCGCGCGTCATCGTGCCCGAAGCCGGAGCCAAGCTCCTCCGGCTCGACGTGAGCGGCCTCTGCTTCAACCACGTCGTGCGCGTGGTCGGCGACGAGCCGAAGACCGACTGCAGCGAGGGCTCCTCGTGCGTGATGGGCTCCTGCGAAGACACCTTCGTCGATTCGCGCGCGCTCCCGGACTACAAGCCCGAGGCTGTCTTCGGTACCGCAAACCCCTCGGCAAGAGACGCGACCTGTCTCGACGTGCTCGGCGCGTTCTCCGGTGCGTTCGACGCGACGCCGCACCTCGAAGGGGCACGCTGCGTGCTCCGTGCCGAGGACCTCGTGGCGCCGCCGCCGCGACCCGACGGCGGGCTCGCCTCCACGCCGGACGCGGGTGCGAGCGACGCGGGTGCGAGCGACGCGGGTGCGAGCGACGCGGGTGCAACCGACGCAGGCCGCGGTCCTACCCCCGTGAGCTTTACAGGCAACCTCGCGGTGCGCTTCGCGCCGAACAGCCCAGGCTTCTGCACCCCTGAACACTGCCTCGTGCCCCTCACGGCGAGCCGTGAGAGCGGGTGGTTCGTCGACGGCACGCAGCTCGTGCTTCCGCGCGCGATTTGCGAGAACCCGCAGCCCCGCGTCGTGGTGCAGCCGAGCGGCCCGCCCTCGCTCCAGAGCATGCATTACCCCTGCGGCGAATGGCACGCGAGCTCGAGCGAGTCGCGCAGCACGACCCTCCGGGAGCCGCTCGTCACGACCGGCTCGCCGTGCCTCGAGCAGCGTGCGCTTTGCACGGAGCACCGCACCACATGCGGCCGCCTGTGGGTGAACGACGCGAGCTGCAACGTTGTGCGCAACGTGAACTGCGGCACGTGCGCGGGCGACATCGGAGGGATGGTGCTCATTCCTGGCGGCGCGTTCACGTACGGCGCGCCGGACGCGGACCCGGACGGAAGCGACGACGAGAAGCCGCTCACGCGTGCGACCCTGCCCTCGTTCTGGATGGACGAGACCGAAGTCACGACGAGCGCCTACGCGGAGTGCATCGCGGCGGGCGTGTGCACGAAGGGCAACTCGGGCGGCTTTTGCAACATGCAAGCGAATGGTCTCCCGACCGAGGGTCGTGAGCGCCACCCCATCAATTGCGTCGACTGGTACCAAAGCTCGGCGTTCTGCAGCTGGAAGGGCCGCCGGCTCCCGACCGAGGTGGAGTGGGAGTACGAGGCCCGCGGCGGAGCCGAGGGCACGCGCACGTACCCCTGGGGCGAGGAGCTACCCTCGCCGGCGCGCGCGTGCATGAGCGACAAGGAAGACGCCGACCGCGAGCAGTCATGCGAAGTCGGCGCGCACCCGCTCGGCAACTCGAAGCACGGGCTCAAGGACATGGGCGGCAACGCCTGGGAGTGGACCTCGAGCGTCTACGACGAGCTCGGCCATGGCGTGGTTCGCGACCCGGAGAACCGAACGGAAAAAGGCGCCTGCTGGACCACCTTCTGGACCCCCGAGGCCACGGGCCAACGCAAGCACCTGCGCGCGGCGTTCCGAAGCTACGATTCGCGTGGCTACCGGAGTCGTACGGTGGGCTTCCGCTGCGCCCGCGACTTCTAACGCTTCGCGCAGGCGTGCGCATGAGTGCGTGCCCAGGAACGACGAGAGCCACGGGGTGAACCGTGGCTCTTGAGGACCGCTGACCGGTTCGACGACCGGGCGCGGGCGAACGCGAGGCTCAGGCCTTCTTCGCGTCGGCGGCGTTCGCGTCGTAGCCCTCGGGGTGCACGGCGAAAGAGGGCGTGCCGAGACGGCGACGCTCGCGCTTGTTCGCCTTGCCGTTCGTGGTCTGCTTGCGGCGGCGGATGCGGCTGGATTGCTGGGTCGCGGAAACCATGGGGTACCTCAAAAAAGCGCGGGCGTACGCCTCGAGCGCGGGCGAGCGACCTTGCCACAGCGGTTCATGGAGTCAACGGGATTCGAACCGAGGACCCGGACCGAAAGGGTCGCGTCGTCGCGAGAGCGGAAGAAAGCCAAGGACCCCCAACGAAAAGCGGATGGGCACGGGACCCCTCCGCCATGGTGGTTTCGCGAGGATCGAAAAGGCGGACGGGCACGGGACCCCTCCGCCATGGTGGTTTCGCGAGGATCGAAAAGG
>CAIOHM010000257.1 GCA_903858055.1 uncultured delta proteobacterium | reverse complement strand
GGCCTTCGCGAGTAGCTCCATCGCCGCGACCGCCTCACCGAGGCGTCCCGCGCGGGCCGCGATACGCGCCTTCTCGAGTCGAAGCCACGGGGCGATGCGGTCGGTCGCGGGGAGCGCGAGGAGTTCGTCGGCAAAGCGCTCGCGGGCCTCGTCGCTCTCGCGACCGAGAAACTGCTCTCGGACGATCTTGGGCGCGGCCGGGTGCGACGGGTGGGCGACGAGCCAGGCCCGCTCGGCGTCGAAACGCTCGACCTCGTTCGCGCTGCGCAGGCCGATGAGACGAAGCTCCGCGGTGCCCTTGTCGTTGGCCGAGACCTCGGGGTCGCTCGCGATCGCGGCCCAGCGGCGCTCGGCCTCGGCGCTTCGTGCCGCTCGCTCGAGGACCGTCGCAGCCGCTTCGCGCGCCGCCATCGCGTCTTCGCGGCGCGAGGCTCCGCGGGCCGCCTCGTCGTAGAGGGCCACCGCACGATCGACGTCCGCCCGCGCGTCGTGGGCCGACGCCATGCGCGCCTTGAAGGCTTTGTCGCTCGAAGGACCGCAGCCCAGCGCGAGCAACGCGACGCACGCGGCGAGCAACGCACGCCTCACCACGCACCCCCTGCGAGGCTCTCGCCGACCGAGCGAAAGCGATCGATCGCCCAGGCGAGCCCCGCGTCGTCGACGTCACGATGAAAGACGACGCGCATCTGCGCCGGACCGAGCGACGAGACCCACACATGGGCCTCGCGCAGCGCCTCGACCGCGAGACGCACATCTCTGCCCAACGTGTACTCGACGTTGACGATGTTCGTCTCGACGGCCTCGACGTCGATCGCGAAGCCCGTCGATCGCTCGAGCGCCTCGGCGAACGCGCGGGCGCGGCGGTGATCGTCCGCGAGGCGTGGCCACTCATGGTCGAGCGCATAGAGCCCCGCGGCCGCGAGCACTCCTACCTGGCGCATGCCGCCGCCCCACATTTTTCGGAGGCGACGCGCGCCCTCGATGAACGCCTTCGTGCCCGCCAGCACGCTCCCCGCGGGCGCCCCGAGACCCTTCGAGAGGCAGACGGTCACCGAATCCATACCTTGCGCGAGGTGCTCGGCGGTGGTCCCCGTCGCCGCGACGGCGTTCCAAAGACGCGCGCCGTCGAGGTGCGTGGCGAGCCCTAGGCGACGCGCCTCACGCACGCTCTCGTCGAGGAGCGCCGCAGGCCACACGCGACCGCCCGCGCGGTTGTGCGTGTTCTCGAAGCTGACGAGGCGCGTGCGCGGCATGTAGTACGCGCTCGGCTGTACGCGCGCCGCGAGCTCTCCCGCGCCGAAGAACGGCCGCTGCGTCTCGGCGAGGCTGACGCCGCTGAGCGCCGCCGCCGCCCCGCATTCGTAGAGCACCGGGTGCGCCTTCGCCCCACAGACGACCTCGTCGCCTGGCTTCGTGTGGAGCGCGATCGCGAGCTGGTTGCCCATCGTTCCCGAGGGAACGAAGATCGCGGACTCCTTCCCGAGCAGCGCAGCGATGCGCGCTTCGAGGCGCGCCACGGTGGGATCTTCCCCGTAAACGTCGTCACCCACGTCCGCGCTTGCCATGGCCGCACGCATCGCGGCGCTTGGGCGCGTAACAGTGTCGCTGCGAAGGTCCACGGGGGCGGCAGGAGGCACGGCCATGCAGGCAGCATAACGTGCGAAAGGTCCGCCCGTCCTCCTTGGCGCGAGGCCCCCCGAACGGTAGCGTGCGGCCCCGAAGATGCGTTTTCTCTCCCCCTTCGCTCTCCGCGCCCTCGTCGTCGCTTCGGCCCTCTCGAGCCCTGCCCTCGCCGGCGGCAAGCTCAAGGGCAAGGTCGAGGGCTTCCACCAGCTCGTCGCCGAGGCGCAGGCCGCCGCCACGAAGAGCGACGCGCACCGCTTTCAGTGGCGCGAGGGTTCGCCTTCGGTGAAGCCGGAGTTCCGCACGAAGGGCGTGTCGGCCTCCCAGCAAATCGTCGTCGTCCTGCTCGCCGCCTCGCGACCTTCGGCGCTCTTGCCCGTGTCGATCGCGCTCTCGGGCCTTGGCTACCTCCCCGCCACGTGGGTGGTCGCGCCGGGTACGGCCCTGCGCTTCGCGAACAACGACGTCTTCCCGCACAAACCCTTCGTCGTCGGTGTTCCCGACTGGAAGCCCGAGCCCGTCGCCCCGACCGGCCGCCGCGATTGGACCGCACCCGCTGCGGGCGGCACTTTCGAGCTCCGCGACGCCGCCTTCCCGAGCGCGCGCGGCTTCTTGGTGGTCGAGCCGAACGTGGTGGCCTCCGCGTCGCCCGCCGCGGACGGCTCGTTCGTGATCGACGCGCCCGCGGGCGAATACACGCTGCGCGCGTACTTCGAGGGCAAGCCCATCGGTGAAGCGCGCCCCGTCACGCTGGGCGACGGTGCGCCCACGACCCTCGCGAGCCCCCTTCCCCTCGTCGTCTCGGGAGCGACCAAATGATCCTCGCCCGTCTCTGGCAAGTCGTCGTCGCCGTCGTCGTCGCCGGCGCCCTCGCTCTCGCAGCGCTCACCGTCGCGGTCTTCGATCGTCGCGAATCCCGTCGCGCCGAGGAGCTCGCGGTCGCGCAGATGCAGACCGTGCGGCGCGTGATCGAAAACGACGCGCGCCGATCCCTCGACGCCCTCGCGATCGCCGCCGTGAACGACGACACGCAGAAGGCCCTCGCGGCGTTCCAGCAGAACGCGGGCGGCAAGGAAAAAGACGCGGTGTTCCGCGCGCTCACGGCCGCGGTCGAGAAGATCCCGAGCGAGGTGCGCGGCGACGCCCACGTGCTCGTCGACCGCGAAGGCACGGTCGTGACCTACCTCGCGTTCCGCGAGCTCGACAGCGCGTCGGTCGTGAGCTTCGGCGCGGCCCCCACCGTCGTCGACGCGCTCCACGGTTACGTGCGCGACGATCTTTGGGTGCTCGGCGGCAAACTCTTCCGCGTCGTCGCGCGCCCCGTCGAGGACGACTCCTCGCACCCGCCGCTCGGCGCCGTGCTCTCGCTGACGCGCCTCGACGGCAGCTACGCGCAGCGCGTGGCCGAGCGCACCGGCGTCTCGTTCGCGTTCTTCTCGGCAGGTCAGCTCGCGGGCAAAGGTGGCGCGCAAGGCTTCGACGCCGCGCACTTCGACGATGCGGTCTCCGCCTTCGCAGGCCTCGGCTCCGACGAGGCGTTCACGACCACGGGTGCGAGCAAGCCGGCGCCGATCGCGCGCTCG
>CAIOHM010000256.1 GCA_903858055.1 uncultured delta proteobacterium | reverse complement strand
GCGCGCGTGGCGAGCGCTTCGTCGCTCGAACGGTCCGCGTCGAAGCTGTCGCCCGTCGCGAGGAAGGCTCGCACGAGCACGTGGCCTTCGGGCTGCCGCCCCTCCCACTTCGACGAGAGAAACGTCGCCGCGACCACACCCCCCGCTCGGCGGTCGAGCGCGATGAAACCGCTCGCGTCGAGCGCGTGATCGACCGAAGCCTTCGGCAGCGCGAGCAGCACCACGTGCGCCGACCGGTGCGGAACCTGGGCGAGGTTTTCCGCCAGCGCAGGAGCTGCGCGCGTGAGCATCTCCGCGGCGACACGCGGCCCCGTGGCAAGGATGACACGTGCAGTCTGCACACGCTCTCCCGAGGCGAGCGCCAGCGTGACGTCTCCGGCAACCATCGCCTCGAGGCCTGTGACCGCCTCCCCACGCCGGAGCTCCGCCCCGCGGCTTGCACGGTCCGCGAGCACGTCGATGAGACGCTGCATGCCGCTCCGGAGCGAGAGAAACGTGCTGACTTCTCCCCCGCGTCGCCGCGCGAAGGCGTCGCGCAAGAGAGACCCCGCGCGGCGCTCCGCTTCCACGAACTGCGGGAACGCGGCACGAACCGAAAGCTCATTCGGGTCGCCGGAGTGAATGCCCGCGAGGATCGGCAGCGAGACCTGCTCGGCCCAGCGCGACCCCATGCGTCGCCGCACGAAGTCGCCGATCGACTCGTCCGCGAACGGATCGTCCCAGCGCTTTTTGGCCACGAGCGGCTCGAGCAACACGCGGCGTGCGAGCCGGCGGTCGTGGGCGGCGAGGCGACGTGCGGCGCCGGGCGAGGTTGGGATCGTCAGCTTCAACCCGGAGGGCATCGGCGTCAGGCCCTCGCGCGTGTACGCGAGCAAGCGCGACGCGGCCGCGAGCGGCTTCACGACCTCGCTCTCGAGACCAAGCTCATTGCAGAGTGCACCGACTTGCGGTTTCGCGGCGACCCAGCCGTCGGGCCCGAGATCGAGGACGGCGCCGTTCCAGAGCTCGCTTCGCACGATGCCCCCGAAGCGCTCGGTCGCTTCGACGAGGAGACCGCCCGGCTCGCGCGAGCCCAAGCGACGAGCGGCATCGAGGCCAGAAATCCCGCCACCCACCACGACCCACGGAACTCGGCGCACGACGCTCACGCGCAACGCCTTAGCACCGGGCCGCGAAGCTGCGCGCGCATGCGACGTGCAAGCCGTGCGCAGCGCGCGTCACGCGAGGGCGCGCTTCACGAGGCCGGCGACCGTCTGCACCATGTCGTCGTCGTCGTTGAGCGATGCCGTGCGCGAGAGCCCCATGCCTGCCTCGGCCGCCCAGGCTTTCGCCTCGATGTCGAGGTCGTAGAGGATCTCGACGTGGTCCGCGAGGAAGCCGATCGGCGCCACGAGCAGGTGCTTGACCCCTTCGGCTTTCGCCTCGGCGATCGCCGCGGGAAGATCGGGACCGAGCCACTCCATGGGGCGCCCGCCGGGCCCGCTGCTCTGACCCTGCGATTGAAACACGACGCGCGAGGACCCGACCTGGCTTCCCACCGCCGCGACGAAGCGCTCGGCGGCCGCTCGAAACTCGCGCTCGTACGGATCACCG
The DNA here is from genome assembly GCA_903858055.1 of uncultured delta proteobacterium. Lineage (GTDB taxonomy): Bacteria > Myxococcota_A > Polyangia > Polyangiales > Polyangiaceae > CAIQDA01. The sequence continues at coordinate 3,623 of CAIOHM010000256.1, read as the reverse complement.
GCGCGCACCACCATGACCGGCAGCGAGTGTGCGGTGACCAAGAGCCGGGTCTCGCGCGCGGCGTCGCCCAGGTCCGCAACGGCGGCCCGCGCACGGCGGACGAACGCGTCGTGGAGACGGTCGTCGGTGCCCCAATTCGGGACGACGACGAACTCGAGGTGGCCGAGCCCGACCTCCGCCGCGCGCGCCTTCGCATGGTCGGCGTAGATCGGCGAGGAGAACTGCGCGAGCGGCATGAGCACGACGCGCGTGCACCCTTCCTCGGCGAGCGCACGAAGCTGGTCGTCGACCGTGGGCCGCCACAGCCGCGCCGCGAAGCGCGCCGAGAGCCCAAGCGCCGTGCTCACCTTCGAGGCGAGACGCGCCGTCGTGTCGTTGAGCGGCGATTTTCCGCCGATCGCTTCGTAACGATGGGTGATCTCCGTCACCAAGCTCTCGGGTGGCGCATGACCGCGACGGATGTTCGTGAGGAACGCCGGGAGGTCGCCGATTCCGTCGACGGTACCGTGGGTGAGGAGGAGGACGCCGGTCTTCATGCGATTCTTCTCCGATGCCGGCCGAGGGAATTCGGCTTCGGGAGAAAAAAAGGTCCCGGCACCTCAAGGACCGCACGCCCCTGCCGTTCACGCTTTCGAGGCACTCTACCCTCGGGCGCCGCGACCTACCCATGCCTACCTTTCAAGCCAACCCTCTCCTCGCCAACCTCTTACGACGACCCACCGAGTCGTCGTCGAGCGCCAGCGTGGAGCGCGCCGCGGCACGCCTCTCGAGCGGGTACCGTGTGAACAGCGCCAAGGACGACGCGGCCTCGCTCGCGATCGCGAACGCCCTCGAGGCGCAGCGCCGGAGTTCGGTGGCCGCCTCGCGAAACGTTGGCGACGCGGTCGGCATGGTGCAGACGGCGAGCGGGGCCCTCGACAGCGTCTCGGACATCGTCTCGCGCATGCGCGAGCTCGCCACGCAGTCTTCGAACGGCGCGCTCAACGACGGCGATCGCCAGGCGATCCAGGCGGAGTTCAAGGGTCTTCAGGAAGAGGTCGCGCGGATTCAGGGGAGCACGACGTTCAACGGGAAATCCGTGCTCCGCGATCCCGCGCCGGGTGGCACGCCCGCGGATCCCGCGTCGCTGCGCGAGACCATCCAAGTGGGCGAAGGCAGCGACGACACGCAGTCGGTGGACTTCTCTTCGCCGAACTTCGGCACGCTCGCGAGCAGCTCGGTCGCCACGGCGGACGGTGCACGCGCCGCCCTCGACGCGCTCGACGAGACCATGAAGTCGGTCAGCGAGCGTCAGAGCTACTTCGGCGCCACGCTCAACGGCTTCGACACCACCCTCTCGAACGCGCAGACGAGCCGCATCGCTTCGGCGAGCGCCGAGAGCCGCCTGCGCGACGCGGACGTCGCCGAAGAGGCGTCGCAGTTCAGCTCCGCCCAGATCATGAACGAGGCCAAGGTCGCGATCTTGGCGCAGGGGATCAAGGCGAGCGAGTACGTGCTCTCGCTCATCAAGTCGTAGCGAGGCGCGTCTCGCGCCGGTTCGACGCGGCCGGGCGTTCAGCGCTTCGAGCGCTCGTGCACGTGATCGACGAGGGCCTTCACGACGCCCGGGTCGGTCTCGGGCAGGATGCCGTGGCCCACGTTGAAGACGTGCCCGTTGCGCCCGCCCGCCTCGGCGAGGATGCGATCCGCCGCGGCGAACAGCTTCTCTGGCGGCGCAAAGAGCATGCACGGGTCGAGGTTGCCCTGCACCGCCTTCTCGTGGCCGATGGTCTCCCAGCCCTTCGCGAAGGGCATGCGCCAGTCGAGGCCCACCGCGGAGCTCTTGCACGTGGCCATGTGCTCGAGGAGCGTGGCCGTGCCCGTGCCGAAGTGGATGGTCGGCACGTTCCGCGCCTGGAGCTTCTCGAAGATCCCCTGCACGTGCGGGAGCACGTACGTCGTGTAGTCGTGCGGCGAGAGCTGCCCGACCCACGAGTCGAAGAGCTGCACCACATCGGCGCCCGCGTCGATCTGCGCGATCAAGAGGTCGGCGACGACGGTGGAGAGCTTCACCATGAGCTTCTCCCACGCCTCCGGGTGCTCGATCATGAAGCGCTTGGTCTTGAGGAAGTGCGCGCTCTTGCCCCCCTCGAGCAGGTAGCTCGCGAGCGTAAATGGCGCGCCCGCGAAGCCGATGAGCGGCAGTTTGCCCGCGAGTTCGCGCTTCGAGAGGCGCACGCCCTCGAGCACGTGGGAGAGGCTCTCGCGCGGGTCGATGAGGCGGAGCTCGTCGACGTCCGACGCCTTCACGATGGGCTTGTGGAGCACGGGCCCCTCGCCCTTCTCGAAGCTGAACGGGCACCCCATGGGCGCGAGCGGGAGCAGGATGTCCGCGAAAAGGATGCAGGCGTCCACGCCGAGGCGCACGGGCTGCAGCGTGACCTCCGCCGTGACCTCCGGGCGATCGCAGATCTCGAGGAGCGTGTACTTCGAACGGATCGCCCGGTACTCGGCCATGTAGCGGCCCGCCTGGCGCATGAACCACACGGGCGTGCAGTCGACGGGTTCGCGGCGGAGGGCGCGGAGGAGGCGATCGTTCATGGCGCCCGGATAGCAGGGCCGCGCGGGCCACGCGAGCGACCTGCACCACGAATCCGCACGATCGCAAACCCTGCATTCGCTCGCAGAGTGCGCGCGGTCGCGGGGGAGCGCGCACCTGCGCGAGGTCCGTCCGCGTCCGCTTCCCCCGGCGCGTGCACCGCGAGCGGGTCCGGGCTCGCCCACCGCCCCAGCGCGGGCGCGTAAGTGCGCTTCGCGAACGCCGTGAGGCCCACCTCCACGTCGTCTTCGTTCCCCGTGAACCGAACGTCTTCGCGGAGTCCCTTGTAGCGGTCAGGTCTTACGTCGCTCTCACTCTGCCCATACGACGTATAGGCCACCGCCTCGACGAGCTCCCCGGTCTCGCGGTCGATCACCGTCGACGTCGAGCCCAGGTGATCGCCGAGCGTCAGCAGCACACGCTGCCCCGTCACCGCGCTCGCGCTCAGGTCCGCCGTGCTCACCAGCACGCGCCCCACCGCCTCGCCGCCCGCCTCGAGGCACACCTCTTCCGTGCTTGCGCTCTGCACGTAGTCCGTCGCCGTGCCCGTCCCCGTCGTCGCCGCGCGCCGCAGCGTGTAGCTCGGGGACACGGGGGCATCGCCCTTCGTCGTGGTCGGGGTCGTTGAGAGTCGACCACGGCTCACACAATCTCATAAACACCCCCCATGGCTTCCAGTCCGGCCTTGATCTGCGCGAGCAACAGTCGCGTCTCTTCTTCGGTGAGGGTAACCGCGCGGCCGTCAGCACAGCGCTTCCTGACCGAGTCAGCGTAGATGGTGGACACCGAACCAAACTCAGCGTCGACGTGAACAATCCCACCGTCTCGGTCAATTAACTCCACGCCCTGCTTCGACGCTACTTGGACGAGATAGCCGGAGGAATGACAGACTTTCTGGGGGGCCAATCGAGAGAACATTTTCAGTGCCCTCCTGTGATGACGTTGGTGACGTTCGGATTCGCCACCATTTGAGGGAATTCGACGGTGTTGAAGATGCCGCCAGGCCGAGCGCCTTGAACGAACCCGACTGCGTTCCCCGAGGCTG
>CAIOHM010000255.1 GCA_903858055.1 uncultured delta proteobacterium | reverse complement strand
CGACCAGCACCTGCACCCGACGCTCTTCGAGGTGATGCGCCTCGAGGAGATCCCTCGCACGGTCAACGGCAAGGTCGACTACCCCGCCGTGCTCACCTATGAACCGAAGAGGCAGTCGTGACCGCGCTCGTCGAGGAAGAGCCCTACGCGCTCCGGAAGGCCGACAAGGAGCCACGCCTCGCGGCGGAATTGCATGCGCTGACGGACTGGCACCGCGCGCGATGCGAGCGCTACGGGCGCCTCGTCTCCGCCCAGTTTCCAGAGGCTTCCGGGCTGGGCACCGGAGTCAGCCTCGAAGGCACACCGTTCGTAAGCGTGCGGCTCTTCAAGCAATTCGAGCTTCGATCCATCCCGAAAGAAGACGTCTTCAAGACGCTGTATTCGAGCGGTACGACGGGGAGTCCCTCCCGGATCTTCCTCGATCGCGACAGCGCGGCGCTGCAATCGAGGACCCTGGTGCGCATCATGCAGCACTGGCTCGGCAAAGAGCGACTCCCGATGCTCATCGCCGACCATCCTGGCGTCATCGCAAACCGCAGCAGCTTCTCGGCACGCGGGGCGGGCATCCAAGGGCTCTCGTTCATGGGACGCCAGCACACGTACGCGCTGACGGACGAGATGACCCTCGACTGGGCCGCGCTCGAGCGCTTCGCCGAGCAGTTCGCGGCGCAGCGCGTGCTCGTCTTCGGCTTCACGTTCATGGTGTGGCAGCATGTGGTGCGCGCGCTCGAGTCGAGCGGGCGGAAGCTCGCGCTTCCTGAGGGCATCCTCGTGCACAGCGGCGGGTGGAAGAAGCTCGAGGCGGAGGCCGTCACGAACGAGCACTTCAAGGAGCGAGTCCGCGCGACGATGGGCCTCTCGCGCGTCCACAACTTCTATGGAATGGTCGAGCAAATCGGAGCCATCTTCGTCGAGTGCGAGGAGGGGCGGATCCATGCGCCCGCGTACAGCGACGTGCTCGTGCGCCGCACCGCCGACTGGTCCGTGGCGCCGCACGGCGAAGAGGGCGTGGTGCAGCTCGTCTCTTCGCTGCCGCGCAGCTACCCCGGTCACAGCTTGCTCACGGAGGACCGCGGCGTCGTGACGGGCGAGGACGATTGCCCGTGCGGCCGCGCGGGGAAGACGTTCCGCATCGTCGGTCGCCTGCCGAAGGCCGAGGCGCGCGGCTGCAGCGATACCTTTACGTCCGCGCGCACGGAAGCGTCTCCATGAGCGTCACCTGGCTCCACCCCTCCGCGCATGAGGGCTTTCCCGCCCCTGCGTTTGCGCCGGAGTCCGTCGCGTACGCCGAGGCGCTCTCCTCGTCTCTCGTGCGCGACCCCGCCGTGCGCGCGTGGCCCGACCTCGTCGCGCTGGGCTTTTGGCTTCGGCGCGCGAACGTCGAGGCGATGCTCGCCCCCTACCGAGCGGAGCACGTTCGCTACAAGCCGCTCGGCCGCGTGTTCCACAACGCGCCGTCGAACGTCGACAGCCTGTTCGTCTACTCGGGGATGCTCAGCTTCCTTGCGGGCAACGTGAACTGGATCCGACTCTCGAGCCGTGCCGGCGGCAGCGCCGAGATGCTCCTCGCGAAGATCGGCGAGCTCGCGGCGAAGTTCCCCGCGGAGGCCGCGCGCTTTCGGCTTCTTCAATGCGCGCACGAGAGCGTGGACCTCGCCGCGCTCGTGGCGAAGTCCGACGGCCGTGTGCTCTGGGGGAGCGACGAGGCCATCGCAGCGCAGCGGCGCATGACGGTCCCTGCACACGCGCGCGACGTCTGCTTCGCGCACAAGTTTTCGATGGCCCTCCTTGGCGCGGGCGCAGTGAGCGCGGCTTCCGACGCCGAGCTTGCCAACCTTGCGCGACTCTTCGCGCGTGACAACCTCACGTACGCGCAGCAAGCGTGCTCCTCTGCGAAGGCTGTGGTGTGGCTGGGCGCAGGAGCCGAGGTCGCGGCCGCTCGCGCGCGATTCTGGTCAGCGCTCGCAGCGGAGGCCGTCGCGAAGGAGAGCTTCGGCCCCAGCGACCGCTACCAGGCATTCGCGAACGCGCAGCAAATCGTCTTGGAGACCGAAGGGGTGGTGCGTCTCTCCGGAACGCCTCCGCTCGAGCGCCTCGAAGTCACAAGCCTCAGCTCCGCGCATACCGCGCTTCACCAAGGCTGCGGTCTCTTCGTCGAGACGAGCGTGGAAGCCCTGGACGCGCTCACTCCGCAGCTCTCCGTGAGCCACCAGACGATCGCGCATTGGGGCGTGCCGGAGGTCGTTCTCGACCCCTGGTTCCGCACGGTGCTCGTGGGCATCGATCGGATCGTGCCCGTCGGCGAGG
>CAIOHM010000254.1 GCA_903858055.1 uncultured delta proteobacterium | reverse complement strand
TCGAGGGGCCCGAGCTCGACGCTCTAGGTGACGGGGAGGCCGAAAAAGGCAGGGACCGCGCGGAGCATGGCCACGCGCGCGGCCGCGAGCACGCCGTCGGCTTCGAGCTCGGGGTCGTGTTGAACGAGGAGCTTGCCGACCCAGTGCGCGTCGCCGCGGTCGAGGGTCTCCCAGCGCTGGGTGCGGCGCTGGTCGCTCTCGGCGCTGCCCACACGTGCGAGCGCGTCGGCCACGTGCTCCACGCCGCGGAGCACGGGCACCCACGCCGCGAGGAGCTCGGCCTCGAGGAGGATCGGCGCGAGATCGGCGATCGACGCATGACCACGCCGCTCGGCAAATCGCTTGAGAAGACGCTGCGCGACGATCAGCGGAATGGCGACGGTCTCGTCCTCGAGCTCAGCCGCTTCGACGCCGGACTCGCGCAAGAAGACCTCGGCCGAGCCGCTTCCCTCGGCGACGACGAGCGCCCGAAAGAGCGCCTTCGGCACGAGCGCGGTCATCGCGCCAGCGGGGTAGCCGAGGCGGTTCAATCGCTCACCGGAGCGCGGCGTCGCACGTCGTTCGTCACGAAGACGAGTATACGTGGTCCGGGTCCCGTGGAGTCCATTCCTTCGCCTCTCGAAGGCGCCCTCGTTCAAAAAGTTCGGCTCGGCGCGGACCGACTCGCCCTCGATTTGCGCGCCCCGGGCCGCTCGACGTGGGTCGAGCTCCGCACCACGCCGACGGGCCTTCGTCTGCGCGGCGGCGAGGGAAAATCCGAACCGCTCGCTCCATGCCCGGACCAAACGCTCGTCCGCTACGCGCGCAAACACCTCGAGGGTGCGCGCTTCGCGGCCGTGGGAACCTCCCACGTGGACTTCCTCACCGCGGCCGGCCTCGTGCGCCTCTCGCTCCAAGGCAAGGCCGGGCGCTTCGTGCCGCGCTTCAGCCCGTGCCCCTTCGCCGAGGGTTCGCTGCCGAGCGAGGCCGAGCTCTTCGAGAGGCCCGATGCCGCCCCGTCGGCCGACCTGCGCGACCCCTTCGCACGCGAGCGCCACGAGCTCCTGAAGGCCGTGGAGCGCGAGCGCAAGCGCACCGAACGTACGCTGGCCGCGGTGCGCGACGACGCGGCCGCCATCGCGAAGGCTCGCGAAGAAGGTGCGAAAGCACGCTTCTTCGTCGCGATCGCCAAGCACGCCGCGGCAGGAACCGAAGAGCTCGTCCTCGGCGACGATGGCGGCGGCGTCGAACCGGTGCGCCTCCGCATCGACCCACGCGTGGCACCGCAAGTCGCCCTCGAGCGCATCTTCGCGCGAAGCAAGCGCCTCGCCGCCCGCGAGACCTTCGTGGCCGATCGCGCCGCCTCGCTCACGGAGGCGCTCGAGACCTTCGAGGCGCTCCGCACGCAGGCGCGCGAAGCCGCGGACAGCGCCGCCCTCGCCGAGCTGCGCGAGACCTTCCGCGGGCACGCACGGCGCACCTCCACGACCGCCGCCACGCGCGCACGCGAGGGCGCGGAGGCACGTGTACCTTACAAGACCTTCGTCGGCGCCCAGGGCCGCGAGATCCTCGTCGGGCGCTCCTCGGCCAAGAACCACGAGCTCACGTTCCGCGTGGCGAAAGGCTCGGACTTGTGGCTCCACGCGCGCGACATCGAGGGCGCCCACGTCGTCGTACGCCAGCGGCGCGACGAGCAGCCACCCCCCGAACTCCTCCTCGATGCCGCACACCTTGCGGTGCACTTCTCCCGCGCGCGCGAGGAGGGCCTCGTGGATGTACAGTACACGAACGTCGGCCACCTGAAGAAGCTGCCCACGCCCGGCGCGGTGATCCTCACACGCGAAAAGGTCATGGCCGTGCGCATCGACCGCGCGCGCACCGCCGCACTCCTGGCGACGGAACGCTGAGCGCCACGGGCCGAGGGCCAAACGAAGAAGCTCTTGGGAGCGGGGCCCCAAACGCTTCGAAAAAACCGGCGGTTCGGTTCGCTGCCCGCACAAAACAAAAGCACGTGGAGCCGGTGCCCCACGTGCCCTTCGCCGTCGCCATCGCACAAAACAAAAAGCACGTGGAGCCGGTGCCCCACGTGCCCTTCGCCGTCGCCATCGCACAAAACAAAAAGCACTTGGGGCCGGGGCCCCAAGTGCCATTTGATCGAGTGGAGCAGAGGGGGATCGAACCCCTGACCTCCGCATTGCGAACGCGGCGCTCTCCCAGCTGAGCTACTGCCCCGGTTGAGGAGGGCGACCCTAGTCGCGCTCCTTGCGATGTCAACGACGAATTTGGTCTCTCGCGCGGCGCTTCAGATCGATCGCGTGCGGAGGTTCGTGTCGAGCTTGGTGATCGACTTCGCGAGCTCGCCCGTGATCGGGTTGTCGAGGTCGGCGACGAGGTAGCCGATGTTGGGGTCCGTCGAGAGCACCTGCGCGTAGACGTTGCCGTCGAGCTCGGAGATGCAACGGTTGATGTCGCGGAGCACGCCGGGCACGTTGCGGTGCACGTTGACGATGCGGTGCTTGCCCTCGGTGCGCGGGAGCTCGACCTGCGGGAAATTCACGGCGCCGACCGTGGTGCCGTGGTCGATGTACTTGAGCAGCGCGGTGGCGACCTCGCGACCGATGGCCTCCTGCGCCTCCATGGTCGAGCCGCCCACGTGCGGGGTGAGGATCACGTTCGGCAGGCCGCAGAGCGGCGACTTGAAGCCGTCCGAGTTGGTCTCGGGCTCCTCCGGGTAGACGTCGACCGCCGCGCCCGCGAGATGCCCGCTCGCAATGCCTGCCGCGAGCGCCTCGATGACGACGACGGTGCCGCGGCTCAAGTTGAGCAGGTACGAGCCGCGCTTCATCTTCGCGATCTCGGCGGCGCCGATCATGTTGAACGTTTGCGGGGTCTCGGGCACGTGGAGCGTGACGAAGTCGGCTTCCGCGAGGAGGGCGTCCATCGTGGAGCAGCTGCGGTTGTTGCCCATGGGGAGGCGTGCGGCGGAGTCGTAGAACACAACGCGCATGCCGATCATTTCCGCGAGCACGCCGACCTGACGGCCGATGTGGCCGTAGCCGATGATGCCGAGCGTCTTGCCGCGCACCTCCATGCAGCCGTCCGCGACCTTGCGCCACTTGCCTTCGTGGACCTCGCGGCTGCGATCGCCCAGCTGGCGCGCGAGCGCGATGACCTCGGAGATGACGAGCTCCGCCACCGAGCGCGTGTTGCTGAACGGCGCGTTGAAGACGGGAACGCCCTTGCTGCCCGCGTGCGCGAGCGCGACCTGGTTCGTGCCGATGCAGAAGCAACCGACGGTCATGAGGCTCGGCACGGCGTCGAGCACGGCCTGCGTGACCTTGGTCTTCGACCGGATGCCGAGCACCTGCACGCCGGTCTGGAGCTTCTCGATGAGCTCCTTCTCGCCGAGGGCGCCCTTCATGACCTCGAGCTCGACACCCGCTTCGCGGAAGAGCTCGTGGGCCGAAGTGTGGATGTTCTCGAGGAGGAGGACCTTGATCGCCGTACCCATGGCCCGGCTTCATACCCGATTCGACGCGCCGCGCCAACGAACCCGTTCGTGGGCCGATTTCCACGCTCACCGCATACGCCAACGGCGAAAACCGCATTAGCCTCGGGCCCATGGGCAAACCGGTCATCCTCACGCGCCGCGCCGAGGTCCGTGCATGGTGCAAAGAAGCTCGCCAGGGGCGCGGCGTCGGCTTCGTCCCCACGATGGGCGCTCTTCACGCAGGCCACCGCTCGCTCGCCGCAGCGTCGCGCGCGCGCGGCCTCGAGACCCTCGTGAGCATCTTCGTGAACCCCACGCAGTTCGGTCCGAACGAAGACTTCGACCGCTACCCGCGCGACCTCGAGGCGGACGTGGCGTCCCTCGAGAGCGAGGGTGTCGCCGCGGTCTTCGCGCCCAGCGTGGAGGAGATGTACCCGCCCGGCGACCGCACGACCGTCAGCGTGCGCGAGCTCACCGCGGGCTTCTGCGGGAAGTTTCGGCCCGGCCACTTCGACGGCGTGGCGACAATCGTCGCGCGGCTCTTCGCGACCGTCGGCGAGAGCACGGCGTTCTTCGGGCGCAAAGACTACCAACAGGTCGCCGTGATTCGACGCATGACCTTGGACCTCGGGCTCCCGGTGGAGGTCGTCCCCTGCCCCACGCTTCGCGACCCGGACGGCCTCGCCATGAGCTCGCGCAACCGCTACCTCGCGCCCGAGTCGCGCGCCCGAGCCCTCGCGCTCGCACGCGGCCTTCATGCAGCACATACGGCGTATGCGTCGGGTGAGCGCCGCGCCGACGAGCTCGTGCGCTTGGCCCACGCGGAGGTCGCGGCCGCGATGGATCGCATCGACTACGTGGAGCTCGGCGACGCCCATTCCCTCGCGCCGCTCGCAGGAAAAACCCTCGAAGCGCCCGCCGTGCTCGCCATCGCCGCGCACCTTGGCGGAACGCGCCTCATCGACAACCTCGTGCTCGGCGAAGACCCGAGCCCCTTCGGCGGGGGTGCCTCGTGAGCCGCGGCGCGTTCATCGTCCTCGAGGGCATCGACGGGGCGGGCACGACCACGCAGACGGCGCGCCTCGAGGCACGCCTGCGCGCCGCCGGTCGCGGCGTCGTCACGACGCGCGAACCCACGCCGGGCCCCATCGGCACGCTCATTCGCCAAGCGCTCTCGAAGCGCCTCGTCGAGCCGGGCGGCGCGCCCCTCAACGCGGACACGATGGCCCTGCTTTTTGCCGCGGATCGTGTCGATCACGGCGCAGCGCTCATCCGCCCCGCGCTCGCGCGTGGCGCCGTCGTCGTGAGCGATCGCTACGATCACTCCTCCGTCGGGTACCAAGGGCTCACCTCCGAG
>CAIOHM010000253.1 GCA_903858055.1 uncultured delta proteobacterium | reverse complement strand
GCTCGAAGGTAAGCGCGTGGAGGTCGTCGTGACCGAGGTGGACGAGGGAGCGACGGCCGCGCCGCCCGCCCGCAAGCTGGGCACGCTCAGGGGGTTCATCACGATCGCGGAGGACTTCGATGCCCCGCTCGACGGTTCTCTCCTCGATACGTTCGAGGGTGGGGGTTCGCGAGTCGCGCACCGAGCTCTTCGTCTCGGCGGCAAGCTTGTGGGAGCCTGACCGGCTCGGGCCCGGATTTCGCGGCCTCGTCGTGCGCGAGGGTGAGGAGGGGCGGCGCGTGCCAAAGCTCATGCTCCTCGAGTGCGTGGAGCACGTGGCGCGGTGGATCGCGCCGGCGACCGTGGGAGATTACGAGCTCGGCCTGCCCACGGCGCACTCGGAGGCTTCGGTGCGTGCGCAGCTGCTCGGGGCGGAGGCGGATACGCTCGTGATCCCGCTGCCGCACGGGCCGGTGCGTGGTCGCGCGGTGTCGCCGATTCACCCGCTGGCGCCGGCGGCGGCCGCACGCGATCCGCGCCTCCACCGCATGCTCGCGCTGGTGGACACGTTCCGCGTAGGTCGCGCGCGGGAGCGGGCCATCGCGGCGCGCGAGCTGAGGGCGTGCCTGTGAGGGGAGAGGCTCAGGGCGCTTCGTCGGGTGGTTCTGCCTGCGGCTCTTCCTGCGGCGACCACCCCTCACGCTCGCAGAGGGCGACCAGGGAAGGTTGAAGCCGCGGCACCTCGGAGCCGACGACTTGCACGAGCATCTCGACGTCGATTCCAAAGTAGTCGTGCACCAACACGTCGCGGAAGCCGGCGATGGCACGCCAGGGGACGTCGGGGTTCCTCGCGTTCACCTCGATGGGTACGCGCTTCGAAGCCTCGCCGAGGATTGCGAGGCTTCGCTCGATCGCGCGTAAGCGTAGCAAGTCGCCGGGAAGCTTCTGCAAGTCCGTGCCCGCGGCAAAAGCGAGAACCTCCCCGCACGCCGTGATCATGTCCCGCACGGCGTCGCCTGGGTCACGCCACACGAATGGCCTCGCTGAGGACTCGCTCGCGGAGCCTTGGGCGCGCCGCGAGGGCGCCGGGGGTGAGCACGTCGACCTTGCGGCCGATGGCCTCGGCGAGGCGGTCCCGGACCTCGACCAGGGTGCGCACGGTGGGCGTGCGGAGGTGCACGAGGATATCCACGTCGCTCGAGAGGGTGGCCTCCCCGCGGGCCTCGGAGCCGAAGACATCCAAGTGCTCGACGCCGAGCTTTTCGAGCTCGGGCCAGAGCGTACGGACGGCGGCGACGATCTCCGGACTCATGAGGGCAGCTCTCCAATCATGGCACCGAAGCGCGCCCTCGTCGACCGACCTGGCCCGAGCTCGCCGCCTTTCGAGCCCCGCCGCGCGCGCGCCGCTTCACGCCCCGGGCGGGCGGGGGTAGCGTGGGCCGGTGAGCCACGGGCCGCAGTCGCCGTTCTTGGGGGTGCCGGAGGGGGCGCGCGTGGGCGCGAACGGGCTCGCGTTCGCGATTCGGGACAAGTACCCGGTGACGCCGGGGCACACGCTGGTTGTCTCTTTCCGCGAGGTGGCCACGTGGTTCGAGGCGAGCGCGGAGGAGCAGGCGGCGATCTTCGCGCTCGTGGCGGAGGTGAAGGCCGCGCTCGACCGCGGGGTGCCTTGGCCCGACGGCACGACGCGCGTGCCCGAAGGGTACAACGTGGGCTTCAACGCGGGCGAGGCGGCGGGGCAGACGGTCATGCACCTGCACGTGCACGTCATCCCGCGGTACCGCGGCGACATGGACGACCCGCGCGGCGGCGTGCGGCACGTGATCCCGGGGCGGGGGAATTACCTCGCTTCCGAATCGAATGAGCGCCGAAGCACTTCGCGGCGATGCCAGCGGAGGTAGGCCGGGTCGGGGCGGAGCGTGGCGCGCGGATGGAGGCAGAGCGGGCGACCTTCGCGTTCGCGCAGGCGAAAATGCGGGCCCGCGGCTTCGAGCTCCTCGACGAACGCGTCGCGGGCGACGGTGACCACGAGGTTGTCGGTGATGGACCAGAGGCCTTCGTCGAAGAGGCGGTGCGCGGTGGGCGTGAGCGCGAGGCCGTTCTCAGGGACATCGGGCCCGCGTGAGGCGTGCGCGTGGATGTGCGCCGCCTCGAGGATGCTCGCGCCGTGGGCGGTCTCGATGCGGTAGCCCGTGAGCGCGCAGGTGAAGCGGTAGCCCGAGAGCACGTGGACGGCGAAGCGCGCGTCGCGACCCGGGCGCGCGAGGCGCTCGTAGCGGGCGACGTCCTCGCGAAGAGACATGACTTGGGCGTCCGTGGGGGCTTCCAGGCCGACGGCGGCGTAGAGCGCGACGCGCTCCTCGGGAGGGAAGTAACCCTCGATGAGCACGCGGCGCGCGGCGGCGCGAAACTCCGCGTCGCGTGCGGCGGCGAGGAACGAGGGCTCGAGGACGACGGTTTCGACCGAATCGGCGGCGGGGCTGTAAAGGCCGTCCGAGGCCAGGTGTTTCCATGGCAGATCGAAATCGATGCGGTTCCCGCGGCGCGCGACCGCGATGGGCGAATAGG
>CAIOHM010000252.1 GCA_903858055.1 uncultured delta proteobacterium | reverse complement strand
GCCACGGGCGCGACGGGCGCGACAGGCGCGACCGGTGCGACGGGACCGACCGGTGCGACGGGACCGACCGGCGCTACGGGAGCGACGGGCGCCTGACCTCACGCGTGCCGCGCGGCGGCGACGTGAGAAGGAGCGCGACGGCAAGCGGCCAGAGCTGCACGAGCACGCGGTTCAAGAGCGTGCCGTTCGCGGCAAAGGCGCGCACGCGCGGCGGCCCCGCCACGAGCATCGCGAAGACGCAGAGCAGGTTCACGGCGAGGGCCAGGAGGAGCGCGCGGGTGCGGCGGTCGTGCCGCCCCGCGACGGCGAACGCGACGACCGCCGGCCAGAAGAGGCCCCAGCTCGTGATCTCGCTCGCGTGGCGCACGAGCAAGAGCGGGAGCGACGCGATCCACGCGAGGTTTGGCGCGAACCCGCCGTGGTCGCGGCCAATGCCATGTGCGCTCACGAGCGCCTGCCAGGTGACGAGCGCCAGCGTCCCCGTGGCGATCGCGAGCAGGAGTGCGTGCGGGGGTCGCGTGCGCGGGGAGGGCCGCGCGAAGGCTCCGGCGACGACCGCCGCGAGGAGGTGAGCCGCGCCCTCGTCTTTGAGGCCAACGAGGAGCGTGGCGAGCGAGGCCGCGACGATCGCCGAGGGGCGCGCGCTCGCGATCTCGAGGAAGAGCGCGGCGCCGAGGAGCCCGAGGGGCAAGTCCACGTACGTGGTGCGCGCGTGCACGAGCACGAGCGGCGCAGCGAGGACGACGCCGACCGCGAGGAAAAAATCAGGCCTCCGTGGCACCTCGGCGCACGCGCGCTCGAGCCGTTCGCCGAAGGTCACGAGCGTGAGGAAGACGAGGAGCGACGCTCCGGCCGTGAGCGCGCCGAGGTCGTCGGCGCCGAGCGCGAGCCAGCCGGCGGCGGCGGGCCACAAGGTCGGGTAGCCCGGGGGCATCAGGTGCGCGGAGGGATCGAGCGCAGCACGCACGCCGGCACCAAAGCCCTCGCTCTCGAAGCGCGCCTTGCCGAGCCACACGAACTCGTCCCAGCACGTGGGGACCATGGGCCGCGCGAGGATCGCGAGCAGGAGCGCGGCGGCGAGGACCCAAGAGTTGCGCTCTGGCGCGGGAAAAACCTCGTGTTCGTGCGTGCGAAGGGGCACGAGGAGCGCCGCGACGAGGGCCACGGCGAGGGGGGCTCCCGCGAGGCCGAGCGAGGCGCCGTGGAGGAGCGCGACCGCGACGAGGGCGCTCGCGGGCGAAGTGACCGGACCGACGAGGGCCTCGCGCAGCGCACGGCCGCGCATGAGGGAAGGGAGCGCGCGGAGGAGCGAACCCGTGAGGTGCGCGAGGGCGAGGGCGAGGAGCGGGCGTGCGAGGCTCATGGCGTGGGCCCAGCTCCGCACACGAGCGCCTTGGTGCCGAGGTCACGGTCGCAGCCGTGGCGGAGTGGACCCTCTCGAACCTCGACGATTTCCTGGGTTCCCGCGTCGCCGTCGCTTGGCAGCGTGTGGCGCGGGTGGGCGTAGAAGAAGAGCGGCGCGAAGGGGCCGTCGTCGTTGCGTGCGAGGCGCGCATGCGTGCTCGGCGATGCGTGATCTTCGGTCAGCGGCTCGAGCGCGTCGCGGAGCTCGGCGGCGGTCGCGTCGCGGTGCGCGGGGGCGTCGGCGCGCGTGGCCAAGACCGCGAGCAAGCCCGGCGCGGCCCCCACGAGGAGCGCCAAGGCGACGAGCTCACGCCGCCCGCGGCGGAGGGCCAGCGTGAGGAGCACGAGGCCCACGAGCCCGAGGCCGCCATCGCGCAAAGACGAGGGAAAATGATCGCGCGAAGCGCCGCAAACAGCGTTGGCGCCGTCGAGCAACACCGCGTCGACTTCGGTGAGGCAGGCGGGGTCGCGCACTCAGACCCCCTGCGTCTCCGGTGCCCAGATGTACTTGTGCATTTGCAGTTGGACGCGCACGGGCAGCTTGTCTTCAAGGACCCACGCAACGAGCGCGCGCGCGGCGAGCTTTCCGAAGACCGTGCTCGCGAGGAGCGTCGGCACACGCGAGGCGAGGGCGTGCGTGGCGATCATCGTGCGCATCCACTCGTAGTCTTCGCGGCCGGCGAGCACGAACTTGAGCTCGTCGCGCTCGGTGAGGCACTCGAGGTTCGAGAGGCGGTTGCGGTGCGACTCGCCCGAGAGCGGCGCCTTCAGATCCATGATGCGGTGCACGCGCGGGTCGACCTTGGAGATGTCGGCCTCGCCGCTCGTCTCGACGAGCACGGTGCGGCCTGCGTCGCACAGCTCACGCATGAGCGGGAGCGTGCCAGGTTGCAGGAGCGGTTCTCCGCCCGTGAGCTCGACGAGGGGCGTGTCGTGGGCGAGGGCCTTCGCGAGCACCTCGTGGCGGGTCATGCGCGTGCCGCCGTAGAACGCCTGCGTGGTGTCACACCACGAGCAGCGGAGGTTGCAGCCGGTCGTGCGCACGAACGTGCACGGCACCCCGGCGAAGGTCGATTCGCCCTGGATGCTCGCGTAGATTTCGTGAACGACGAGCGTGTCTTCTTTCGCCATGCGTGCGGCCCCGGCGCTACCACGCAGCGAAGGGGAAGCAAGGCGGGCGCTTCACGGGCCGGCGGCGAGGGCTGCGGCGGCGCGTGCCTTGGCCCCTGCGAGGATCGGCTCCCCGTGGGCCATCACGAGGCGATCGAACGGGAGCGCGGCGATGGCCTTCAGGCTGCGGTCGTACGCGGCGCGATCGCGGCGTGCTCGCACGAAGAGGCGGCTCACGGCGAGCTTCTTGTACGTGCCGAAGAGGCGCTGAAAGACCCCGAGACCCAGGCCCGGTTCGAGCACGTGGAAGAGGAGATCGGTGACCACGAGCGTGCGGCTGCCCTCGTGGAGGAAGACCCACTCCTGCACCGGCGCCATGCCGAGCACGGGGTGTGCGACGATGCCCGGCGCGACCGTGACCGGGGCTTCACCGTCGAGCCAGCGCGTGACTTTGGGAAAGTCGGGGCGCTTGCGGCGCAGAGCTCCCGAGGCCCAGAGCGTCGCGTGCGGGTAGCGCTCCCACGCCGCGCGCGCGAACAGGTGGTGGAAGCCGTTCGGTGCTGCGACGCCGCGCACGGGGCCGAGGTTGTCGACCTCGCGGCCCCACGCGTCGATCCCCGCGACGGGCGAGATGACGAAGAGCCCGCCTTGCGTGTCGCGGAGGACGGTCGTGCGCAGGGGGAGCGCGACGCCTGGCATGAGCGTGAGCGCGCTCGGGACGCTCCATACATGGCCGCCGTGGTCGATCATGGTCGTGGCTCCTCGCGCTTCGGTTCGAGCTCCGGTGCTTCGATCACGCGGTCGTGCGTGGCACGCTCGGCGGCCTGGGCCCGCATGCGGGCTCGCTCGGCGGCGCGGGTGTGGGAGCGACCGATCGCGATCACGCTCGCCACGATACCGGCCGCGCCGAGCAGAAACACGCGCAACAGCAGCCAAAACGGGAGGGCGCGAGCTTTTCGCATCACGGCGCTTGTCTCTTACGCGCGGGACCTGCAAAGGCCAAGGGCCGTGACCGCCCTCGCTTCGTCGCCCGAGCTCCTCACGCCGGCCCCGATTCCGCGGGCCGATCGCCTCCGTGCGGCCGCGTGGATGCTCGCGGCGCAGGTCGGCTTCGCGGTGATGACCGTGCTCGCGCGCCACGGGGCGCCGAAGGCCGCGTGGCAGGAGCTCGCCGTCTTTCGCTTCTTCGGCGGCCTCATGGTGGCCGCGCTCATCGCCTC
>CAIOHM010000251.1 GCA_903858055.1 uncultured delta proteobacterium | reverse complement strand
TGCTGTGGCGCCAGAAGGAGCAGTTCTCAGACGGGGTGGGCTACGCCTGGATTGACGGCATCAAGGCCTTCGCCGAGCGCGAGGTGAGCGATGCGATGCTCCGCGGCGCGGCCGAACGCTTTCCGGTGAAGACGCCGGAAACGAAGGAGGCCTACCTGTACCGACAGCTGTTCGAGCACCATTTTCCGTCGGCCACGGCGGTGAACTGCGTGCCGTGGGAGCGCAGCGTGGCCTGTTCCACGGAAACCGCACTCAAGTGGGATGCGGCGTTTGCGAAGATGACCGATCCGAGCGGACGCGCGGTCATGGATGTTCACGAAGCGGGATACTGAGGGTACCATGCGACGCTCTATCGCTCTGTTCCTCGCGTGCGCGTTGTGCGCACCGTCCGTCGGCCTGGCGCAGACGCCGGTCGGGTTCACGGCGCGCGACTCGACCGCGAGACGCCGCACGCGCGCGTCCGTGCTCGTGATGGCACGCTCGAGGAAGCGGATGCGCTCGGGTGCGAGGGGCCCTTGTTCGGCGACCGCGGCGAGCACCACACACGCCGCCGAAGCGAGAGGACCTTCGACGTCGACGTGGGCCGTGAGCTCCAGGGCTCGCTCTTCGTAGCGCTTCGCGAGCGGCTCGAGGGCGGCCGCTGCCGCAGCGGCGACGCGTGGGTCGGCGTCGTTCACCATGGGCATGATGCGCTCCATGTCGTCCGCGTCGCCGGTGGTTCCGAGCACGCGCAGCGCCGTAGCCTTCACTTCGTTCGAGTCGTCGGTGAGCGCGCCGTGGAGCGTCTGGCGCACCTCGTCTTTCGCGCCGTGCACGAACGAGGGCATCATGGAGATCGCGCTCACGCGGGCGCTGGGCTCCTTCGATCGTGCGAGCGCCATGATCGGTCCGATGGCTTCGCCGCCGACGAGCTTGAGGGCTCGCTCAGCGCGATCCGCAAGGCCCTCTTCGCTCAGAGCGCCGATGATCGCCGGAATCGTCGCCGGGTCGCGGAGCAAGCCGAGCAGCGTGATCGCTCCGCCGCGCACGGCGTTGTCGTCGTGGCTACGCGCGAACGCGAGGAGCGGCGTCACGAGCCCGCCTTGCTTGTCGAAGAGCTGCGCCACGTGCGGCACGACGGAAGACTCGCGAGAAGCGTTGTGGACCTTCTCGCCGAGGACGATGACAGCCTCGCGCGCCAGGGCTTTCGTACCCTTCGCGAGCGTCGTCACGAGGAGCTCGAGCGCGTCGCGATCGTCGATGCGCGCCGCCGCCGAGAGCGCGTAGCGTCGGAGCATGGGGTCGGTGGCGATGCCCGCGTACACGGACCACGGGAGCTCCGCCTCAAGGAGCTTCAGACCTTCGAGGAGCGCCACGCGGAAGTAGGTGTCGGCGCGCTCGAGGTTGCGCACGAGGGCCGCGATGGCGTCTTCGCGCAGGTCACTCGCGCGCTTCGCTACTTGGGCGAGGGCCTCGGCGGAGGCGCAGGCCACGTTGATGTCATCGCTCTCGATGAGCGCTTCGAGCGCCGAAGCGCTTCGCTCGTCGGTGATGCCCGCGAGCGCTTCGATCGCGAGCTTCTTCCCATCGCTCGAAAGCGTGAGGACCACGTCGAGGATCGGCCCGATCGCGTCGGCGCCGATCGCCGCGAGCGCTTCGACGGTCGCGTTTCGGAGCCCGATGTTGTCTTCGTCCGAGAGCACCGGAACGAGCGCCTCGACGACGACCTGACGGGGCGCGATCAGCGGCGCGGCTTGCGCGGCCTCGCGACGCACGCGCCAGTCTTCGTCACCGAGCGCCTTGAGCAAGAAGGTCACCGCGGTCGCTCCCTCGAGCTTCACGAGCTGCTGCGCAGCGGTACGCCGGGCTTCCGGCTCCGCTTGCGAGAGCAGCCAATTGACCGCGGCGAGGGCTTCGTTCACGTGGACATTTTCGGCGCCAGCAGGCTCGGGCGCAGGACGGTAGCGGGGAGCGACGACGGCATCGCGATGGAGTCCGTCAGGTCGCGGAGCTTGTTGGTGTCGAGGACGAAGACGAGCTCACCGTTGTAGCTCGTGACGCCGGCGATGCCGCGGACGTCTTCACCACCGCCGAGCCCAGGCGAAGGCCTCACCTCGGTCCCGCTCGTGCCGAAGACTTCGGAGACGCGGTCGACGACGAGCGCCACGAGACGCGCGTCGAGATCGAGGATGACCCACTTCGTGCGGCGCGTGTTCGGCTGCCGCTCGAGGTTGAAGCGGAGGCGCATGTCGATCACGGGGACGACGTCGCCGCGGTAGTCCGACACACCGCAAACGGCTGCGGGCGCGTGAGGCAACGCGACCACGTCGAGCGGGTTCGAGACCTCCTTCACACAGAGGATCGGCACGGCGTAGTTGACGTCGCCCACGCAGAAACCAACGAGGTTCTTGAGCGGGTCGTGGCGGTGTCTCGGTCCCATGGAGCGCATTCCTTTTGCTGCCGAGTGTCGCACCGTTCCGAGCGTCGGGCGAGAAGTCGCCAACGAACCCGGACGCGCGTCGACCGCGGACACGGCACCCGACCCACGCTCCCAAAACCCCATGCGCGTATTCAATCGGCAATCAACGGCCGGCGCAAGAGCGTCGACCTGGAAATTACCGCTCTACCGGCTCAGCTCTCGATGAGCGCTTTGAGTTCGAGCAGCACGAGGAGCGCGTCGTCTTGGCGGCCGATCCCGAAAATGTACGCAGGCTGGTCCCCACCGAGCGCCGCGGCAGGCTCGATCTCGTGTTCGGCCAAGCGGTAGACCTGGCGCACTTCGTCGACCAAGAGGCCGATCGGCTCGTCGTCGCCGGTGTCCGTGAGCAAGATGCGCGTGCGACGGTCGAACGGCGACTCGACGAGGCCGAAGCGACGGCGGAGGTCGACCACGGTGACGAGCTTTCCGCGCACGCTGATGATGCCCACGACGTTCCGCGGCGCGCGCGGAATTTCGGTGATCGGCGGCGGCTTGAGGATCTCGGCGATGTGCTGGATCGGCACCGCGTAGATCTGCGAACCAAGCGTGAAGGCGAGGTACTCGATGCGCTTGCCGCCGTCGTTCGCACGACGAAGGTCTCGCCCAGGGCTTCGAACGATGTCTGCCATGGTCAGGCCCTCCCCTCCCCGGCCATCGCCAGGAAGCGGCTTTGATCACCCGCAAGAACCTCTTCGACGATCGCGGCGACGTCGAGAACGAGCGCCACGCGCTGGTCGCCGAGCTCGGCCGCGCCCGCAAAACCATGGACGCTCTTCAGCGAGCGACCGAGCGGCTTGATGACGATGTCTTGCTGCCCCTCGAGCCGATCGACCAAGAGTCCGAGGCGGCGAATGCCGACGGCAACCGTGACGACGTAGAACTTCCGCGTCGAGTCGCTGGCGTCGTCGAAGGCGTCGACTTGGAAGAGCGACGAGAGGTGGCAGATCGGCAAGCTCTGGCCGCGCAGCGAGAGCACCTCGCGACCTTCGACGTTGCGCGTGAGGCTTGGGTCGTAGACGAACGCTTCTTCGACGCTCGCGAGTGGGATCGCGAACGAACGCCCGCCGATTTCGACGATGAGCACGTTGATGATGGCGAGCGTCACCGGGAGGGTGATCGTCATCTTCGTGCCAATGCCGACCTCGCTCGTCACGTCGACGATGCCGCCGAGCTTCGCGATGTTGGTCTTGACGACGTCGAGACCGACGCCACGCCCCGAGAGATCGGTGACGACGGTCTTCGTCGAGAAGCCCGGCATGAACACGAGGCGGTAGGCGTCGCGCGCGCTCATCTCGCGCGACTCGTCTTCCGTGATGACGCCCTTGCGGATCGCGCTCGCGATGATGAGCTTCGGGTCCATGCCGCGCCCGTCGTCTTCGACCTCGATGACGACGTGGTTGCCCTTCTGGAAGGCGTTGAGCGCGATGGTGCCGACCTCGGGCTTCCCGACCTTGAGGCGGTCTTCCACGATCTCGATGCCGTGGTCGAAGGCGTTTCGGACCATGTGCATGAGCGGGTCCGAGAGCTCTTCGACGATGAGCTTGTCGATCTCGGTCTCTTGACCGGTGATGACGAGGTTCACGGGCCGGCTGTACTCGCGGCTGATCGCACGGAGGCCGCGCTGCAGCTTGTCGAAGACCGGGCCGAGCTGGACCATGCGGACTTCGAGGATACCGTTCTGCATCTGGCCGAGCTGGCGCTCGAAGGTGCGGTGGAGCCGGTGGAGGTCGGTCCCAAGCTCACGGTGTTCGACGCTGCCGCGGAGGCGCTCGGCGAGGCGACCGACGGCGCTTCGGACGATCGCGAGCTCGCCGAGGATCGTCATCAGGCGGTCGAGCTTGCGGATGTCGACGCGCACGGTGGTCTGCGCGGCGGACTTGCCTACGAACTGACCCGCTTGCCCTTGCGCTTGCGGGGCCACGCTCGTGCGCGCCGCGTGAGCGGGTGCCGCGGGACGGACGCTCTTGGCGCCGTGTGCCGCGTGAGACTCGGGCGCGAGATCCTGCGGGAGCCGCGCGGGGCCCGCGATGGTGGGCGGCGGGAGCGAGGGCGGCGCCCCGATCTTCGGCAGCGGTGACTTGCTGACCGGCGCAGCGGCGGCCTTCGGCGGAGGGCCCCCACCGGAGCGACGCTTCACCGGATTGACGACGAGGCCTTCGACCGAGAGCGTGGTGTCGATCGTGGCGGCGTCGCTCTTGCTCGCCATCAAGATGTCGAGTTCGAGGTTCTCGAAGTCGCTCTCGTCGGTCGAGGGCGCCGGCAAGTAGGTGATGATCTCACCGAGCGGCTTCGCCTTCTTCTTCAGGTCTTCGAGCGCCGTGTCGAGCACGGTCAGGTTGAAGCGCACGCGCAGGCGGAAGAGCGCGAGGCCGGACTCGATGTTCGACTTGAGGCGGTGCTCTTCGTACTCCGTCAGCACCCCGAACATGCCGGGGTCGAGGTCGAACTGCGTGAAGATGTTCGAGGTCGGAGCCTCTTCCGGCTGCGTCACCGCTGCGAACGACGCGAGGAGCTTCGCGATCTCTTGCTGCGGGTCGGGCGCTTCGCCGCGCTCGAACAGCAAGATGTGCGTGTAGAGGTCAACGGCCTTGAAGAGCAGGTCGATGACGTTCGACGTGAGGTCGAGGCGCCCCATGCGCACGTCGTCGAGCATGTTCTCGAGCTCGTGCGACATGCCGCTCATGCGCGTGGCGCCGAAGAGACCCGCGATGCCCTTCAGCGTGTGCACCGCGCGGAACATCTCGTTGATGACGTCCGGGTCCACACGCGACGCCGCGACGGCGCCTTCGAGGTCGAGCAAGAACTTGCCGAGTCCGTCGACGATTTCCTGCGCTTCGGAGAAGAACTCTTCCTTCTTCTCGGACGACTCGGATCCGAAATCGGCCATGGTTCCCCTGGTTACCCCTCACCGGGCGCGACGAGCTGTCGCACGACGTCTTGGAGCGCGACCGCGCTAAACGGCTTTGGGAGGTATGCGTTGGCGCCGAGCGAGAGACCGCGCTCGATGTCTCGCGACGAAGACTGGGTCGAGATGATCACCACCGGCGTCTCGCGATGATGCTCCGACTTGCGCACGAAGTTCACGATCTCGAGGCCGTTGATGTCGCCCATGTTGATGTCGGTCACGATGCACGCAAAGGGACCGCGCGGCATGAGCGCCATCGCCTCGAAGCCCGAGGCCGCTTCCAGCACGTCAAAACCGCCCACGGCCCGCTGGAAGTCTTCGTCTTCCAGGGCGCCACGAACGAACGTCCTGACGGCGTTCGAATCTTCGACGATGAGAACCCTTCGCATGTCTTCTTTTTGCGCGGCTGCTAACCTTGCGAACGTGAGCGTACCGACAAGAAGGGGGCGCCGTCGAGTTCCATGACTGCCGAAGTCGTTCCAACCGCCGCAGCCCTCGTGATCGGCAACGAAATCCTCTCGGGGAAGGTGCAGGACACGAACAGCCGCGACCTGGCGCTGCTCCTGCGAAAGCTCGGCGTTCGCCTCGAACAGGTGCTCGTCATCCCCGACGACCGCGCACGCATTGCGGCGGCGGTCGCGCACTTAGCGAAGTCCTACGACTGGGTCTTCACGTCCGGCGGCGTCGGCCCGACCCACGACGACGTGACCATCGAGGCCGTGGCGGAGGCCTTCGGCGTGCGCGCGGTCACCGACGAAGAGACCGCGCAGCTCATTCGCCGCCATTATGGAGCCCGCTGCACCGAAGGTCACCTTCGTATGGCGCTCGTCCCCGAGGGCGCCGCGCTCGAGACCACCGAGAGCGTGCGCTGGCCCACGGTGCGCATGGGGAACACCTTCGTGTTGCCAGGCATCCCGGAGGTGTTTCGCATGAAGCTCGCCGTCGTCGAGCACGTCGTCGGGCGGCACCGCCCGTTCGTGAGCCATGCAGTCTACACGAAGATGGACGAAGGCGACCTGAAGCCCTTGCTCGACGCGGTCGTCGCCGCTCACCCCGAGGTCGACGTGGGCTCGTACCCGACCTGGACGGACCCCCGCTTTCGCACGAAGCTCACCTTCGACGGCCTCGAGGAGAGCGCGGTCGTCGCCGCGAAGGAGCGCTTCCTCGCGAGTCTGCCCGCGGGCGAGCCCCAATGGACCGACCCCTGAACGGGCGAGGGAGCAGCCAGGTTCGGCCCACGCCGCTCGCGACGCTTCCGCCGGAGGAGAAGAGCCGCTAGCTTGGCGCTGAGCCGGACTCTCTCCGCCCTCGCGCCTCACACCTCACCATGTGGAAGCTGGTCATCGAAGACGACGAAGCGCGACGCACCGTCGTGCCGCTTTCACGCGACGCGTACGACGTGGGTCGCGCGGAGGAGAACGCGATCCGCCTCACCGAGCGCAACGTCTCGCGGCGTCACGCGCGCATCGCGCGGCGATCGAGCCCCACGGGCGAGGAAGGGTATCGGCTCGAGGACCTCGCGAGCCTCACCGGCGTGTACGTGAACGGGGTCCGCCTCGAGGAGTCCGTCGAGCTCGCGCACGGCGACCTCGTCGTCATCGGCGACTACCGAATCTCGGTGGAGAACGAGACTGTCGGGCCTCTCTCGCACGAGTCGACCAACCCCGAGCTCAAGGTCACGCGCCGTGACCAACAGCAGAGCGCCGACCCCTATCGGCTCCTCATCGTGAGCGGCCCCGACGCGGGCAAGGTGTTTCCGCTCGGCGCCGGGCGAACGATCCTCGGCCGCGCCGAAGACGCGACGATCCAGCTCGCGCACCCCTCCGTCTCGCGTCACCACGCCGAGGTCGTCGTCCTCCCCGACGCGCGCCTCGAGCTCGTCGACGCGGGCTCCTCGAACGGGCTCGTGCTCAACGGGAAGACGATCCGCCGCGAGATCCTCGAAGGCGGCGACCTCTTCGAGCTCGGCGACGTGCGCGTGCGCGTCCTCGAGCCCGGAGCGCCCGTCCCGCACCTCGCCGTCCCCACGCCGACGACCACAGGAGAAGACAAGCCGCGCGCATGGCTCCCGGCGGTCGTGTTCGTCGCCGTGGTCGCGATTGGCGGTGCGGCTGCGTACATCGCGCGCCAACCGTCGCAGCTGCCATCGGAGGGCACCGTCGCCGCGGGGGTCGTCGAGCCCGCGGTCCAGCCCACGGCCCCGAGCGAAGCACCCGCGCCGGCCCCCGTGGAGTCCCCCGCCCCGGTCGCGGACCCGATCGGCGAAGCCGTTGCACTCTGCAAACATCAGGAGTGCGACCGCGCGCGCGAACTCCTCGAGGCGAACGTCCCCGCCGACGACCCGCGCCTCGCGAGCACCGAGGGTCGGGCGTTCTTCCACGATTGGGCCATGGACCTCGTGGCGCGAGCCAAGCTCGAGAGCGACCCGAACTTGAAGCGCCAGCTCCTCGAGCGGGTGCGCCTCGAGATTCACACCTCGCCGGCCGATCGCGAGCGCGCGAAGAGAGCCCTCGACAGCCTCGCGCCGCACGAAGCGCCTCCGACCGCGACCGCCGCCCCGCGGACCGCTGCGCCCACCTCGGCGGCGCCCGCTGCGCCAAGCGCGACCGCGCCCACGGCGACGAAGACGAGTTCGGCCGCCGCGAAGGGCGAGGGCTCCAAGGCCACGAAGAGCGAGCGAGCGCCGCGCGTCGAAGACCCCGACAAGGTCCGCGCGTGGATGATGGGCACGGACGCCGAGAAGCGCATGGCACGCGACTACCTCTACGCGCGCATGCAGCGCGGCACCGCCTCGCGCGACGAGCTCAAGGGGCTCCAAGGCCTCTGCAAAGACATCGGCGACGCGAAGTGCGTCGAAGACGCAAGAAACGCTCGCAATCAGGAGACCTCTCGATGACCCGTCCGTCCCGATCCATCGTCCTTCTCTCGGCGCGCCGCACGGCATTCGGAACGATGAACGGCACGCTCAAGGCCCTCAGCGCGAACGACCTCGGCGTGCATGCCTCGCAAGCCGCCATCGCCGACGCGGGCATCGACCCGAAGCTCATCGACCACGTCGTCTTTGGCAACGTTCAGCAGACGAGCTCCGACGCCATTTACCTCGCGCGCCACGTGGGTCTGCGCTCGGGGCTCCGCATCGAGGCCCCCGCCGTCACCGTGAACCGCCTCTGCGGCTCGGGCTTCGAAGCGGTGGTGAACGCGGCCCAGCAGATTCTCCTCGGCGAGAGCGAGTGTGTGCTCGCCGGTGGCAGCGAGTCGATGACGCAGACGCCCCACGTGGTGCGCGGCCTGCGCGACGGCCTCGGCTACGGCAAGAGCCCGGTCCTCGAAGACCTCATGAGCGTTTCGCTGACGGACGCCTATTGCAAGCTCCCGATGGCGCTCACCGCCGAGAAGCTCGCGGAGCAGTACGGCATCACCCGCGCGGACTGCGACGCATACGCGCTCGAGAGCCAGAAGCGCTGGGCCTCCGCGCAAGAGCGGGGCATCTTCAAGCGCGAGATCGCGCCCGTCGAGATTGTCACCAAGAAGGGCACCGTGTCTTTCGAGGTCGACGAGCACGCGCGGCCGCAGTCGACGCCCGAGGGCCTCGCGAAGCTCAACCCGGTGTTCAAGAAAGAGGGCACCGTGACCGCGGGCAACGCCTCAGGCATCTGCGACGGCGCCGCCGCGCTCCTCGTGGCCTCCGAAGACTTCGCCAAGGCCCACGGCCTCACGCCGCTCGCTCGCCTCATCGGCTGGGGTGTCGCGGGCGTCGACCCGACCGTCATGGGCATCGGCCCGGCGCCGGCCATTCGCAAGACGCTCGAGCGCGCGAAGCTCTCGCTCGCCGACATCGATCGCCTGGAGGTCAACGAGGCGTTCGCGCCGCAGGTGATCGCCGTCGCGAAAGAGCTCGGCCTCGATCCGCTCCGCCTCAACGTGAACGGCGGGGCGATCGCCCTCGGACATCCGCTCGCGGCGAGCGGCGCGCGCATCACGGCCCACCTGGCCCACGCGCTCCGTGCCGGCGAAGGCAAGCTTGCGCTCGGGAGCGCCTGCATCGGCGGCGGCCAGGGAATCGCCGTGCTCCTCGAAGCCTTCTAGAGCGCGCGAGTTCGATGCGCAGACGCGTACGCCTCGGCCTGCTCGTGGCGTTGCTCGTCGTGGCGCTCTCCACGCTCGCTGCGGCTTCGCTGCTCGCGATTGGCAACTGGAGCCTGCAATCGGCGACGGAAGATCACGCGGCGGCCCTCGCGGACGATCTCGCGGTCGGGGTGGGTGCGCGCGCAGCGGCGCTCGACGGCGACGACCGCTTGGAAATGCTCAGGCAGGCGGCGCGACGCAGCGGCTCCGAGCTCCTCCTCTGGAACCTTGGCGGCAGCCCCGTAGCCGACGCGACGCTCGGCCGCATCCCCGTGGAGACGATCCGCGAGGCGCTCCGCGAACCAAGCGGCCTCACGACCACCGCGCTCGGCCGGGTGCGGTACCGCTGGCAAACTGTGCAGAGTGCAAGCGTACCGCTCGTCCTGTTCGCGTTCGTGCCCGCACCGGAGACCACCCGCGCCTCGACGCCCTTCGTGGGGAGATTGCTCGCGCTGACGGTGCTCTTCGTTGGTGTCGCGGCCGCGGTCGCGTGGGCGGTTCACCGCGAGGCCGCCGGCGAGCTCGCGTTTCTCTCGCGGCGCGTCGACGCCATGGTCCCCGCCGCGGCGCTCTCGCCCGAGCCGATCGCGCTGCGCACCCTCGACGAGGTGGGCAAGCTCACCGTCACGTTCGACCACCTGGTCGAGCGCCTCGCGGAGGCCACCGGCACCGGGCGTCGCAGCTTGGTGGAGGCGCAGTCCGCCGACGCCGAGCGCCAGCAATTCCTCGCGACCGTGAGCCACGAGCTCCGCACGCCGCTCAACGCGATCCTCGGGTTCACCGAGCTCCTGCTCGCCGAGATCGATGGCCCCATTTCAGATGACGTGCGCGACGACCTCGCGCAGGTGCTCTCGAGCGCGCGCCACCTGCGAGACCTCGTCGAAGACGTCGTGAGCCTCGCGACCCTCGACGATGTGCGGGTCAATTTGGAACTCCAGGTCGTCGACCTCGTGCCGATGCTCGAAGAGGTCGTGCGCGAAGCGTCCGCGTCGGTCGCCCGGCGCCCCGTCGCGGTCTCGCTCACGGCGCCGCTCACGCTCCCCACGGCGGTGGACCCGAAGCGCTTGCGCCAGGCCGTCACGAACATCATCGGCAACGCCACGAAGTTCACGGAGCAGGGGTCCGTGCGCGTGCGCGCCGAGACCACGCGAAACCGCATCATCGTGCGCGTGGCGGATACGGGGCCTGGCATTCCCGAGGGCGCGCAGCGGTCGCTCTTCCGTGATTTCATGCAAGTGGGAGACGAGCGCCTGCAGCGCGGCGGCACCGGGCTCGGGCTCGTGATCGCCAAGCGGATCGTCGAGCTCCACGGCGGTCGCGTGCGCCTCGAGAGCCGCGTGGGCGCGGGCACGACCGTCACCCTCGAGCTGCCCATTCGTGAGGCACCGCCGAGCGACTTCGCCCAGAAGCGACGCATCTCGCGGCGACCGAGGAGCCGCCGGCCATGACCGTGCTCTCCGCTCGCAATGAGTGGCTTCGGCTTCAAATCGCGCTCTGCATCGCCGCGGAGGGCACGGTTACGCTTTTTGCGCCGAGGCTCCTCGAGCTCGACCCCGCGATCGACCTCTGGCCGCCCGCCATTTTCCTGGGTGCGCTGCTCATCTTCGCCGAGTGCTTCGTCACGGTCGTCCTTCATCGGCGCGTCGCGGCGACGCTCGAAGCGATCGTCGAGGGTCGCCCGACGTCGTCGCGAGCTCTCGTGGACCTGGCCCTCGTGCCCTCGCGCATGATCCTCATCGACATCGCGGCGTCCTTCGTTTCGCTAGGCTTGACGTTTCTCCCCGCGCTCCGCCCCGTAGGGCTCTCGGCCTTCGACCACCGCAACCTCGCGGTGCTCACGATGTCGATCGGCAGCCTCGCCGCGCTCCTCGGGCATGCGCTCTTGCGGAGGTCGGTCGCCCGCTACCTCGCACGGGCGCTCTCGCCGACGCGCGCGGCGCCGATCCTCGACGACTTCGAGCGGCACGGCGTGCACGGCGCGCTCTCGGTCGTACCCCGCGTCACGCTCGCGATCGCGGCCCCGATGGGCTTCGTGGCCCTCGGCACGTCGCTGCTCCTCCTCTCGCACGAGCGCCGCTGGGAGGCCGAGCTCCTCGAGGTTCGCGCCGCGGCGGTTGCGCGGTCGGTGGTCGACGCCATCGACGGCGATCTCCGTGGGGCCGACGCCGCAGCGAAAGCCCTCGCCGATCGCGGTGTCGCGCTCGAGGTCGGCGCAGGTCGGGGCACGTACCAAGCGGTCGTACGCGATCGCGCGGTGGTCGTTCAGGTGCCCCTCGAACGCGGGGCTCACGCGACCGTCGAGCTCCCAGTGGCATGGACGACGCGCTCCACGGGACCGGTCACGGTGCTGCTCGTCGTCACGGGGATCGTCGGGGTGTGGCTCGGCCGCCGCGCGGGGCGTTCGCTCGCGCGCGACCTCGAGACCGCACGCACGGCGCTGGCCGACCTCGGAGCGGAGGAGGCGCTCGCGGGCCAAGGCGCTCGCGCGAACGTGCGCTTCATCGAGGTCGAAGAGCTGCTCG
Source organism: uncultured delta proteobacterium (assembly GCA_903858055.1). Classification (GTDB taxonomy): domain Bacteria; phylum Myxococcota_A; class Polyangia; order Polyangiales; family Polyangiaceae; genus CAIQDA01. The sequence continues at coordinate 359 of CAIOHM010000251.1, read as the reverse complement.
GCGCCACGCGTCGCCTCGCGACCGTGCTCGGCAACGTGTCGATCGCCCGCGAGGCGGCGGCGGCAGCGCGGGCCCGCAACGAGAACACGCGCGCGCGCTTCCTCGCCACGATGAGCCACGATCTCAAGGCTCCGCTCAACGCGATCCTTGGGTTCACCACGCTCGCGTCGCGATCCGTTCGCATGGCGGCCCAGCACGAGAGCTTGGCGACCGTCGAGCGCAGCGCGCGGTCCATGTTGCTCCTCGTCGAGACCATCTTGGCGGCGGCACGCCTCGAAGCAGGGTCGCTCGCGCTTCGTCCGGCCCTCTCGGACCTCGTGGCGTCGATCCGCAGCGCACAAGAGCGCGTCGACGAGGCG
>CAIOHM010000250.1 GCA_903858055.1 uncultured delta proteobacterium | reverse complement strand
TCACCGAGAACATCGTGCACATGGTCCTCGCGCGCGTCGAAGGGGCACCCGCGGGGGTGAAGGGGGTCTCGCTCTTCTGCGTGCCGAAGCGCCGCCTCGAGGGCGACGCGCTCGTCGACAACGACGTGAGCGTGGCGGGGATGATCCACAAGATCGGCTGGCGCGGGCTCCCGAGCTTGGCGCTCTCGTTCGGCGAGCGCGGCGACTGCCACGGGTTCCTCGTGGGCGAGGCGCACAAGGGCCTTTCGTACATGTTCCAGATGATGAACGAGGCGCGCATCATGGTCGGCGTGAACGGCGTCGCCACCGCCTCGGCCGCGTTTCACGAGGCGCTCGCCTACGCGGAGGCCCGCCCGCAAGGTCGCGCGCTCACCGCAAAAGACCCCGCCTCACGCCCGGTGCCCATCGTCGCGCATGCGGACGTACGCCGCATGCTCCTGCGCCAGAAGGCCATCGTCGAAGGAGGTCTCGCGCTCGTGGCCCGCACGGCGCTCTACGCAGACCTCGCCGAGCACGCGCAAGAACCCCGCGAGCGCGAGCGCGCGAAGCTGCTCCTCGATCTCCTCACGCCCGTCGCGAAGACCTTCCCCGCCGAGCGCGGCTTCGAGGCCAACACGCTCGCAGTGCAGGTGCACGGCGGCTACGGCTACTCGAGCGAGTACCTCGTGGAGGCTTGGCTGCGCGACCAAAAGCTGAACACGATTCACGAGGGAACGACCGGCATTCAGGGCATGGATCTCCTCGGTCGCAAGGTCATGGCGGCCGGCGGGGCCGCGCTGAAGGAGCTCGCACGCGACGTGCAGCGCACGGTCGAGGCCTCGCGCGAAGCGGGCGTCGACACGGATCTCGGCGCGGCGGTGACGCGCGCGCTCGAGGCGGTCGGCGCGCTCACGATGGAGCTCGGGGCCAAGGGGCTCACGGGCGACGTCGAGGGCATGCTGCTCCACAGCTCCGACTACCTCGAGCTCTTCGGCATCTTCGTGGTCGCGTGGCAGCACCTCGCGATGGCGACGGCCGCCGTGAAGACCGCCGCCGCCGGCGAGGACGATGCCGCGTTTCGCCGAGGAAAAGTGCTGGCGGCGACCTACTGGATCCGCACCGAGCTCCCGCGCCTCGAAGGGCTCGTGGCGCTCTGCCGCGCCGGGGAAGACAGCTACGCGCGCGTGCGCTCGGGCGAGCTCTGACGCGAAAAGAAGCGACGCCGCCCCTGTGGGACGGCGCCTTCGATCGCTTCCTGTGTCGGGGCTCGTGAGGCCGGTCGACGAGAATGCGCTACTTCGCGACGGAGACGAGGCAGTCGTTGAACGCGGCGCTCGGGCGCATGACCGCGTCGAGCTTCGTGAAGTCCGGCAGGTAGTAGCCGCCGATGTCCACGGTGTGGCCCTGCACCTTGGCGAGCTCGTCGACGATCTTCGCCTCGTTGCTCGTGAGGCACTGCGCGAGCGGGGCGAACGTGGCGGCGAGGTCCTTGTCGTCGCTTTGCGCCGCGAGCTCCTGCGCCCAGTACATGGCGAGGTAGAACTGGCTCCCGCGGTTGTCGAGCTCACCGGCCTTGGGCGACGGGTTCTTGTTGTTCTCGAGGAGCTTGCCCGTGGCGGCGTCGAGGGTCTTCGCGAGGATCTTCGCCTTGTCGTTGCCGAGCTTGAAGCCCATGTCTTCGAGCGAGACCGCGAGCGCGAGGAACTCGCCGAGCGAATCCCAGCGGAGGTGGTTCTCTTCCACGAGCTGCTTCACGTGCTTCGGGGCCGAGCCACCCGCGCCGGTCTCGTACATGCCCCCGCCGGCCATGAGCGGGACGATCGAGAGCATCTTCGCGCTCGTGCCGAGCTCCATGATCGGGAAGAGGTCGGTCAGGTAGTCGCGGAGGATGTTGCCGGTGGCCGAGATCGTGTCGAGGCCGCGGATGACGCGCTCGAGCGAGTAACGCATCGCACGCACCTGCGACATGATGCGGATGTCGAGGCCCGTGGTGTCGTGCTCGGCGAGGTACGCCGTGACCTTCTTGCGAAGCTCCGCCTCGTGCGGGCGGTAGCGATCGAGCCAGAAGACGACGGGCGTGCCCGAGTTGCGCGCGCGCGTGACCGCGAGCTTCACCCAGTCGCGGATCGGCGCGTCTTTGACTTGGCACATGCGCCAGATGTCGCCCGCTTCGACGTTCTGCGAGAGCAGCACTTCGCCCGTCGCGAGGTCGACGATGTTCGCGACGCCGTCTTCCGGCACCTCGAAGGTCTTGTCGTGCGAGCCGTACTCTTCCGCCTGCTGGGCCATGAGGCCGACGTTTGGCACCGTGCCCATCGTGCGCGGGTCGAAGGCGCCGTTCGTTTTGCAGAAGTTGATGATCTCCTGGTAAATGCGGGCGAACGTGCTCTCGGGGATGACGGCCTTCGTGTCCTTCGGCTTGCCGTCGGCGCCGTACATCTTGCCGCCGATGCGGATCATGGCGGGCATCGAGGCGTCGACGATGACGTCGTTCGGCGCGTGGAGGTTCGAGATGCCCTTCGCCGAGTCGACCATCGCGAGCTCGGGGCGGTGCTCGTGGCACGCGTGGAGGTCTCGGATGATCTCGTCGCGCTTCGAGGTCGGGAGCTTCTCGATCTTCTCGTAGAGGTTCGAGAGGCCGTTGTTCACGTTGATGCCGAGCTCGTCGAAGAGCGCGCCGTGCTTCGCGAAGGCCTCCTTGTAGAAGATCTTCACGGCGTGGCCGAAGACGATGGGGTGCGAGACCTTCATCATCGTGGCCTTCACGTGGAGCGAGAACATCACGCCGGTCTGGCGCGCGTCTTCCATCTGCTCCTCGTAAAACGCGCAGAGCGCCTTCTTGCTCATGAACATGCTGTCGATGATCTCGCCCGCCTGGAGCGCGACCTTCGCCTTGAGCACGAGCGCCTGGCCGCTCTTCGTGACGAGCTCCATCTTCACGTCGCGCGCGCGATCGAGCGTCATGGACTTCTCGCCGGCGTAGAAGTCGCCGCCGCGCATGTGGGCCACGTGCGTGCGCGAGGCCATGCTCCAGGCGCCCATGCTGTGCGGGTGCTTGCGCGCGTAGTTCTTCACGGCGAGCGGCGCGCGGCGATCGGAGTTGCCCTCGCGAAGCACCGGGTTCACGGCGCTGCCGATGCACTTCGAGTAGCGCTGGCGGATGCCCTTCTCGGCCTCGGTCTTCGGGTCTTCGGGGAAGTCCGGGAGCTTGTAGCCCTTGCTCTGCAGCTCGCGGATCGCGGCGACGAGCTGCGGCACCGAGGCGCTGATGTTCGGGAGCTTGATGATGTTCGTCTCGGGCAGCTGCGTGAGGCGACCGAGCGCGGCGAGGTTGTCGGGCACCCGCTGCTCCTCCGTCAGGAACTCCGGGAATTCGCCGAGAATGCGCCCCGCGACCGAGATGTCGCTCGTCGTGACCTCGATGCCCGCCGGCGCCGTGAAGGTGCGGATGATGGGCAAGAACGAGCGCGTCGCGAGGAGGGGGGCTTCGTCGGTCAGGGTGTAGATGATCGTGGGCTTCGTGTCGCTCATCGCGGGTCTCGTCGTGGGGAGGAAGGAGAGGGCAAGCTTCGCGAGGTGGCGCCGTCGATCGGTGGTCTTCGCCGCGGCTTCACGAGCCAAAGGCTCGCTCGGAGCTCGAACGCCCTCGGGGTCCAAGAACGTGCGCAGGTCTACAACAAAGGCGGGTCAGGGCACCACCCGCGCCTGCGTTCGTGTGGAAATCTTCACCGTTGTGCGTCGCGCTGCGTCATGCGCCCGTCGATGCCCGTCGCCCGTCGCCGCGCGGCCCGCGTCTGTCGTGCGTTTGCGTTCGGGGCCCGAGCCAGGTGACACTGCGCCCATGCGACCCTTTCGCTTCGGCGCCGTGTGCGCCCTTGGTCTCGGCTTCGGCGCGATCGCGGCGGCCGCGCCTCCCGCACCGCCGGCTCCCCCTCCTCCTGCGCCCGCGGCGTGCCCCTTTGGCCGCTTGCGCATGGGCGCGCAGTGTTGCTGGCCCGGGCAAGACGTGGGTGCCGCCACCGGGCGCTGCGTCGGCAGGCCTTCTTCGTGCCCGGCCTCCATGGTCGTGACCGACGGGGACTGCGTGTGCGAGCCCGGAAAAACGCTGGTCTCGGGCCACTGCTGCTGGCCGGGTCAGGACTTCGGCTCGGCGCGGAAGGCCTGCATGGGCAAGCCGAAGTCGTGCCCCGCCGATCGCGTGGCGGCCGCGGATGGGTGCATCACACATGCCATGCAGGCGCGCCGCGACAGCATGGTGCTCGTGCCTGCGGCGAAGGTCGAGCTCGCGGCGTACCCAAACGCCAAGCGAAGCGGCATCGTCGAGGTCGCCTCGTTCCAGCTCGACGAGGGCGAGGTGACCGTGGGGGCCTACGCCGCGTGCGTGCGCGCCGAGAAGTGCGCGAAGCCTGGCCCGCCGAGCGAGAGCAAGAAGGCCTCCGTGCAAGCCCAGGAGCCGCTCTGCAATTGGGGCAAGCCCGGGCGCGACGCCCACCCGATGAACTGCCTGAGCCAGGCCGAGGCCGCGGCGTTCTGTGCATGGCGAGAGCGACGCCTGCCGACCGAGGAAGAGTGGCAGGCCGCGGCCGAGGGCGGTGAGAAGCGGACCTACCCGTGGGGCGCCGAGGCACCGGCCGATCGCGCGTGTTGGGACGGCGCCGGGAGCAAGGCGGGCGCGGGGAAGCGCACGAGCACGTGCGCCTCGAAGAGCTTCGCGAGTGGCAAGAGCGCGCAAGGGGCCTTCGACCTCGCGGGCAACGTGTGGGAGTGGACCAGCTCGTGCCTCGATGCAGACTGCAAGGAAGTGGTGGCGCGAGGCGGGGCCTGGTTCAACGGGACCGCGAGCTCGCTCAAGGGCGCGCTGCGCCAGGGCGAGGGGAAGACCACGAGCAGCCCGGGCCTGGGGTTTCGCTGCGCGCGCGCGAACGAGTGACGGCGTGGCTAGAAGCGCTCGTTGAAGCCGCGGCCCGCGAGGATGTCCGCGGCGCACTTCTCGGCGCGGCGCGCGCGGGTCTCGCTCTGCTTGGCTCCGCTCACGTGCAGCACGTGGCTCCGGCGTCGCCCCGGGGTGAGCTTCTCGAAGGCTGCGCGGAGCGCGTCGTCGCCGGCGAGGCGCGCGGCGAGCTCATCGGGCATGGGCTCGGCGGGCGGCGGCGGGACGAACTTCTCGCCGCTGCGTGCGAGGGCGATGGCTTGGTCGAGGAGCGCTTCGGCGGCGCGGCGCCTCGCTTCGAGCTCGGCGATCGAGCGCACCTTGAGGAGGCGACCAAAGCGCGAGTTCGGCCCGGGGCTCTCGAGCACGGACTCCGGGTCTTCGAGGGCTGCGCCGCTGAAGAACTGCAGCGCGCAGTACTCCTTCAATGCGACGACCATGACGAGGTTCTTGCCGTCGAGCGTGTAGCAAGGCGACCCCCACTTGACCGTCTCTGCGAGGCCGCGCGCACGCACGAGCGCACGGAGGAGGACGAGTTCGCGCGCCCATGTATGCACTTTGCACGAAGAGGTTTTGAACCGATCGCAGCGGCCGCAGCCGTCGCGCAGGTAGTCGTCGACGAGCGTGGGGAGCGAGCGGGTCATGGATCCCTGAGGAGGAAGCTCGTGCAAATGCCTCCGAAGCCCGCGCTGTTGACGAGGATCGTCCGCGGCGGCGCCTTGGAAATGTGCTGCTCGAAGGGTACCGGGTAGGGGTAGCGCGGGACGGGCTCACCGCCGAGGAGGTCCACGGCGAAGGCGAGCGAGAGCGACGCCGACGCGCCGAGCGTGTGGCCGATGAGCCATTTGTTCGAGGTGAGCACCGGGAGCTCGTCGCCGAAGACCGCGCGCACGGCGGCGAGCTCGGCGCTGTCGCCGAGCGTGGTGCCAGGGGTGTGCGTGACCACGGCGTCGACGCGCGCGAGGCCCGCGTCTGCGAGCGCGCGGTGCATGGAGGCTTGGAGACCGGAGCCCTCGGCGTTCATGGCCGTGAGGCTCGCGGCGCGCTCGACGGCGGATCCCACGCCTGCGAGGTAGGCAAGCACCTGGTCTCGCGGCGCGTTCGCTGCGAGCGCGACGACGGCCGCACCCTCGGCGAGCACCATCGAGTTCGGCTTCTCGGCGGCGCTTCCGCGGCAGGGCCACGGGTCGAATTCGCCGCGCGCGAGCACGCCCACCGCCGCCATTTGCTCGAGCGTGAACGGGGTCAGCGGAGCCTCGCAGCCACCGCAAAGGGCGCGGGCGCCAAGCCCCGCACGAAGCCATGCGACGCCCGTGAGGAGCGCAACGCCCGCCGTGGAGCACGTCATCGAGACGTCTGCGGCCATGGTGGCCTCGAGGCTGAAGAGCTCGAGCTCGCGCGCGACGGCGCTCGCGATGTTCCCGAGCGTCGTGAGCGGCGACGTGCGGTTCGGGAGCCGCGTCTCGGGCGCGCGCACGAAGGCTTCGTGGTGATGCTCGAGGAGCGTCGTCGCGCCTCGTGACGAGCCGACCGCGACCGCCGCCGGTTCCCCTCCGCACCAGCCGGCCTGCGCGAGGGCCTCACGCGCGGCGAACGCCGCGAGCTGGGCGCTTCGGTCGAAGGAGCGCACGCCCTTGCGCTCGCGCAGGAAGGCTTCGAGTGCCGCCTCGGCCTCGGGCGAGAGCCTGCCCACCACGTAGCGGTCGCGGTGCGTCGCGGCCTGAACGAAGGCTGGCACCGCAGCGCGGTAAAACGCACGCTGCGCCGCACGGGAGGCTCCGGCGTGCGAGACGCTCCCTACCCCCACGATGGCGAGGTCGGTTGGTCGAGCGGGCGAATGGGCTCCGGTGGGCATTGGGGGATCGTGCACGAGCGCTAGCCCAAGAACGGCGCGCGATCGCGGTAGAGATCGTCGAGGATGCGTTGCATGGCGGCGGCGACTTCATCGCGGCAGCGCGCCACGATGGCGTCGTCGTTGGCCGCTTCGGGGCCGTACTCGGGCCAGCGGATCGGGTCCCCGAAGGCGAGCGCGCAGGGGACGGGCAGCGGCAAGTAGGGCACGAAGCCGCTCGTGAGGCCCCAGGGGAGCGAGAGCACGATCGGGAAGACCTCGGTGCGCGCCCAGCGCTTCATGCGGAGCGCGCGGGCGATGGCGTCACCGCGCGTGAGGACGATCCATTGCTCCTGCGGGCCGGCGCACACGGTGGGGACGATGGGGACGCCCTCGCGCAAGGCGAGGCGAACGAAGCCCGTGCGCTCACCGAAGATCACGCGCTTTCGGTCACGGAACGAGCGGAACGAATCGAGGTCCGAGCCCGGGTATACGAGGACGCCGTGACCTGCGGAGAACGCGGCGTGCGCAGCTTCGTGACTCGCGCGGAGCGCTCCGAACTTCTCTGCGTAGGTGCGGAGCGTGGGGTCGTCGAACACCACGTCGTGTGCGAGGCCGTAGAGGGCGCGCTCGGGGCCGAAGTGGTCCCAGAGCGCGAGGAACGTGAGGTACGACTCGGTCGTGAGGAGACCGCCGTTGTGGTTGCCCACGAGCAACATCGGTCCCTTGGCAGGCACCTTCTCGAGACCCGTGTAGGTTGCACGGAAGTACCCGCGCGCGATGGGGCGGAAGGCATCGAGCAGCAACGCCAGGAACTCCGGGTCGCGGAGGCCTGGGTCCGTCCCCGAGGCACGGTCGCCGCGGTTTCGGCCCAGCGCGTAGGCGGCGAGCTTCAGCAGGAGCCCCGGCGGCGTGAGGAGGCCGAGCGCGTCGGTGAGGGGGATTTGCTCGCGGGCACGCGCGAAGAGAGAAGGCCCGTCGGTGCTCATGGACCGGAGCTTACCAGGGCTGCGCTCGCTTGGCCGGATGCGCAGACGTGCGTCGCCGGACGCCAAGCCGCGCCGGGTCGGTAGCGTTCGCGTGGCGGCGACACAGGATGCGCGCGCACGATCGTCGTCGCGGGGTCGGGCCATCCGCGGCCGAGGGCGTGCGGCGCAAGGAGACCACCGCATGAACCGCTCGCGAAGCCGGCGTGATCCGGGCGTGCTGCCCAAGGGGGCCCTCGGTCGACCGGAGCGCGCTCCTCCGCGTGCGCACCACGTGCCCGGGGCCGAGGCGTTTCGCTCGCTCGACGTGAGCGCGCTCTACGCCCGCTTGCGCACGGGGCCCGAGGGCCTCGCCGACGTCGAAGCCGAACGGCGGCTGCGAACGCATGGTCCCAACGAGCTCGAGCGTGATCTGCCGCCGAGTGCGGCGCGGCTCTTGGTTCGTGCGCTCGCCAACCCGCTCGTGGTGCTCCTCGCGATTCTCTCGACGATTTCGTTCGCCACGGGCGACGCGCGCGCGGGCCTGCTCATGCTCCTGATGATCGCTCTGGGCGTGGGGCTCCGCCTCGTGCAGGAGCGGCGCGCGGGCGAGGCTTCGGCGCGCTTGCGGGCGCTCATCGCGGTGTGCGCGACGGCCGTGCGGAGCGGGCGAACCCAAGAGATCAAGGTCTCGAGGCTCGTCCCCGGCGACCTCGTGGTGCTCGCGGCCGGCGACATGATCCCGGCGGACGTGCGCATCGTGCAGGCGAAGGATCTCTACGTTGCGCAGTCGGCCCTCACGGGCGAGAGCCTGCCCGTCGAGAAACACGACGTGACGCCGCTCGAAGGCGAGGCGCCGCTCCTCGCGTGCGCGCACCTTGCGTTCTTGGGAACGAGCGTCCAAAGCGGGACCGCGTTGGCGGTCGTCGTGGCGACCGGATCGTCGACGTACCTCGGCGGCATGGCGAAGAGCCTCGAAGACGTGTCGGAGATCACGGCGTTCGATCGAGGCATCGCCCGGCTCACCTGGCTGCTCGTCGCGATCACGGCGACCATGGTGCCGCTCGTTTTTCTCGTGAACGGCCTCACCAAAGGGCGTTGGGGCGACGCCTTCTTCTTTGCGCTCGCGGTGGGGGTCGGCCTCACGCCGGAGATGCTCCCGATGATCGTGACCGTGTGCCTCGGCGCGGGGTCGGTGGCGCTCGCACGCAAGAAGGTCGTCGTGAAGCGCCTCTCGGCGATCCAAAACCTCGGTGCGATGGATGTCTTGTGTGCCGACAAGACGGGGACGCTGACGATGGACCGCGTGCTGCTCGAGCGCCACTGCGACGTGCGGCTCCGCGAGAGCGCGGACGTGCTCGCGCATGCCTACGCGAACAGCCGCTACCAGACCGGGCTGCGGAGCGTTCTCGACCGGGCCATCCTCGCTCACGAAGAGGCGGAGTCTCACCCGCTGATTCTCGAGCTGCGCAAGGTGGACGAGATCCCCTTCGACTTCGTGCGGCGCATCGTCTCCGTCGTCGTGCGCACGGCGGAGGGACACGACCGCCTCATCGCGAAGGGCGCTCCCGAGTCGATCTTCGCGCGCTGCGAAGACGTCGTGCTCGACGGGGCCCGCTTGCCGATGGACCACGCCCACGTGGACGCCGTGCGCAAGGAGCACGAGCGGCTGGCTTCCGACGGCTTTCGCGTGCTCGCGGTGGCGTTTCGCGACATGGCTCCGCGCGAGGTCCAAGGACCAAGCGCCGCACCGTATGGCACGGCGGACGAGGCGCGCCTCTCGCTCCTCGGCTTCGTCGCGTTCCTCGATCCGCCGCGCGAAACGGCTGGGCCTGCGCTCGCCGCGCTCGCCGCGCACGGTGTCGAGGTCAAGGTGCTCACGGGGGACCACGACCGCGTGGCGGCCAAGGTTTGCCGCGACGTCGGGCTCACGGTGGGGCGCGTCGTGCTCGGGAGCGAAATCGAAGGGCTCTCCGACCGCGATCTCGAGCCGATGGCCGAGCGCGCGACGGTCTTCGCGCGCCTCGAGCCCGCGCACAAAGAGCGCATCGTGCGCGCGCTTCAGCGCCGCGGGCACACGGTGGGCTTCATGGGCGACGGCATCAACGACGCGCCCGCGCTCCACGCTGCCGACGTGGGCATCAGCGTCGCGGGGGCGACGGACATCGCGAAGGAATCGGCCGACGTGGTTCTGCTCGAGAAATCCCTGCTCGTCGTCGACGACGGGGTGCTCGAAGGTCGCCGCGTCTTCGCGAACATTTTGAAGTACGTGCGCATGGGAACCTCGAGCAACTTCGGCAACGTGTTGAGCGTCCTCGTGGCGAGCGTGTTCGTTCCGTTCATGCCGATGCGCCCGATCCAGATCCTGGCGAACAACCTCCTCTACGACGTGGGGCAGACGGTCATCCCCACCGACGAGGTGGACCTCGAAGACGTACGTCGGCCCACGCCGTGGGATCTCGGCCAGCTCGTCCGCTTCATTCTCCTCGTCGGCCCGTGCTCGTCGCTCTTCGACTGCACGACGTTCTTCGTGCTCTTGCGCGTGTTTGGCTGCGACGACCTCTCGACCCCCGCGCGCGCGAGCGCGAGCGCTTCGCTCTTTCAGACCGGCTGGTTCGTCGAGAGCTTGCTCACGCAGACGCTCGTCATCCACGTCATTCGCACGCGCCGCGTGCCCTTCCTCGAGAGCCGCGCCTCGTGGCCGCTCACGCTCGTGGGCGCCTTGGTGGTGGCGGTCGGGCTCGCGCTCCCGTATTCCCCGCTCGCGAGCGCCCTCGGGTTCGTCCCTTTGCCGCGCGGCTACGGGGCCTTCCTCGCGGTGACGGTCGTGGCGTACGTCGCGCTCACGCAAGCCCTGAAAAAGCTCCTGTTGCGTCTCCGGTGGATTCGCTAGCGCTCCGCCCGCGGTTCACGCTTCGCGCGGCTGGGGCGCACGAGCCTCGCGGCTAGCGCGGTTTTCAACCGCATGGACTCTTCGCTGCGACGTGAGACGAAGGGAAAAGGCTGGTGGGGGTCGTCGGGGGAGCGGCAGCATGCGCTCCCCTCGACCGAAAACCGATCTAGAGCGTAGAAGAGGCTGGCGCGAGCTCCCAGAGCGCGTTCGCGGCGCGACGACGGAGCGTGGCGGTCTTTGCGCACAGCGAGACGAAGTAGCCCCGCGGCGGACGCGGCACCTCGACGGGCTCGACGCGCAAGCGCAGCGGGCTGTCTTTTCGCACGAGCTCGGGAACGATGCCCACGCCGCAACCGAGCGCGACCATCGCCAAAATGGCCTCGTTCGCTTCGACCTCGGCGTACACCTCGGGCTCGATCCCCAGGGCCGCGAACCAGGCGTCCGCGCGCTCGCGCTCGAGGCCGCGCCGCGGGAGCACCACCGGGAGCCCCTGCCAGCCGCGCTTTCCCTGGCGCACGCGGGCGGCGAGATCCTTCTCCGTCGTGGGCGCGACGAACGCGAGCTCCGTGTGCGCGAGGCGGACGAAGCGCGCGTCGCCCGGCGGGGTGTCGGGCTCGGGCACCACGGCGACATCGACCTCGTCGGCTTCGAGGCGCTCGACGCAGCGCGCGGCGTCCGAGGTGCCGATGGTCAGGTGAATGCCGGGGTAGCGACTTCGGTAGCGCGCGAGGAGCTTCGGGAGCACCGAGTGGCAGGCGGTGACGGTGCAGGCGATGCGGAGCTCGCCGGTCGGCTCGGCTTCCTCGGAGGCGAGCGCCTCGCGAAGGCGCGCTTCGGCCACGAGCTGCGCGCGCGCGTGATCACGGAAGATCTCCCCGGCCCGCGTGAGGGCGACGCTGCGCTTCGAGCGGAGGAACACGGGCTGGCCGAGCTCCTCTTCCACGCGCTGGATGCTGCGGGTCAGCGCCGAGGCGCTCATGTGAAGCGCCTTCGCGCTCCTGGCGAAATGCAGGGTCTCGGCGAGGTGGAGGAAAGCGCGGAGTTCGTGGCTCGTGGGCATTGTTGCGTTCGGCGCAATTGTACCTACCAAAAGTCGGCACGGGCGCAACGTTGGTTTCTGCGAAGCGGCCGTCTATAACTCGGTGAACGACGCCGGCCGCGCGTCCTCACGAGAGAGGCTCCATGTCCCGACAGAACTACTTCAACACGCTCACGATGGCTCAAAAGCTCGACCAGCTCGGGCGCTGCCGCTTCATGGATCGCAGCGAGTTCAACGGCGTCGAGAAGCTCCGCGGCAAGAAGGTGGTCATCGTCGGCTGCGGCGCGCAGGGTCTGAACCAGGGCCTCAACATGCGCGACTCGGGACTCGACGTGAGCTACGCGCTCCGCGCCGACGCCATCGCGGAGAAGCGCGCGAGCTTCACGAACGCCACGAGCAACGGCTTCAAGGTCGGAACCTACGAAGAGCTCATTCCCACGGCGGACCTCGTGTGCAACCTCGCTCCCGACAAGCAGCACGCGGACGTGGTGCAAAAGGTGATGCCGCTCATGAAGACCGGCGCCACGCTCGCCTACAGCCATGGCTTCAACATCGTCGAAGAGGGTCAGGCGATCCGCAAGGACCTCACCGTCGTCATGGTGGCGCCCAAGTGCCCGGGCACGGAAGTCCGTGAAGAGTACAAGCGCGGCTTCGGCGTCCCGACGCTCATCGCCGTGCACCGCGAGAACGACCCGAACGGCGACGGCCTCGAGATTGCCAAGGCCTACGCCGCGGCGACCGGCGGCGATCGCGCCGGAGTGCTCGAGTCGAGCTTCGTGGCCGAGGTGAAGAGCGACCTCATGGGCGAGCAGACCATCCTCTGCGGCATGCTGCAAACGGGCTCGATCCTCTGCTTCGACCGCATGGTCGCCGAGGGCATCGACCCGGGCTACGCCTCGAAACTCATGCAATTTGGCTGGGAGACCGTCACCGAGGCGCTCAAGCAAGGCGGCATCTCGCTCATGATGGATCGCCTCTCGAACCCCGCGAAGGTGAAGGCCTTCGAGCTCGCCGAAGAGCTCCGCACGCTCATGCGCCCGCTCTTCCGCAAGCACCAAGACGACATCATCACGGGCGTCTTCAGCTCGACGATGATGGCCGACTGGGACAACGGCGACAAGAACCTCCTCGGCTGGCGCGCGGCGACGAACGACACGGCCTTCGAGCGCACGCCCGCAGGCTCGGACAAGATCTCCGAGCAGGAGTACTTCGATCACGGCGTGCTCATGGTCGCGATGATCAAGGCCGGCGTGGAGCTCGCCTTCGAGTGCATGGTCGAGGTCGGCATGAAGCCCGAGTCGGCCTATTACGAGTCGCTTCACGAGACGCCGCTCATCGCGAACCTCATCGCGCGCAAGAAGCTCTACGAGATGAACAAGGTCATCAGCGATACGGCGGAATACGGCTGCTACCTCTTCAGCCACGCGGCCGTGCCGCTGCTCAAGGAGTTCATGGCGAAGCAGGGCACCGAGGTCATCGGCAAGAGCTTCGCGCCGGGCAGCCAGCAGGTCGACAACCGCAAGCTCCTCGAGGTCAACAAGGCCATCGAGGCGCACCCGGTCGAGAAGATCGGCGCCGTGCTCCGCGGCCACATGACCGCGATGAAGCAGATCGCCGTCGGCGGCTGACCCCCTCGGGAGCCATGCACGTCGCCGTCGATCCGGGCACGCTGACCTCGGGGCTCACGCTCCTCACGGGTTCCAACGGTTCGGGAAAATCCACGGCGGCGCGCGCGCTCTCGGCGCGTGTGGCACGGGCCGAGCTCCTTTCGGCGGAGTCGCAGCAGGCGTTCTACGAAGCGGAGCTCGCGCACGACGACAGCAACTTCCAAGAAGCGGTCGACGCCGGAACGACCGTGGGCGCGCTGCTCGGCGAAGGGGCGCGCGCCCATGCGCTGGTCCAAGCCTTTCGCCTCGAGGCCCTCTGGCAGCGGGGCTATCGGCTCTTGTCGACCGGCGAGGCGCGCAAGACGCTGCTGCTCGCCGCGGTGCTTCGAGACCCGCCGCTCTTGGTCCTCGACGACCCTTTCGAGGGCCTCGACGCTTCGTCGTGCGGCGAGCTCGCGCAAGCGATTCTGCAGGCGGCGGCGCATGCGCCGGTGGTCGTCGTGGGCACCTTCGTTCCGGCGAGCGTGCCGTTTCCGCTCGAGGCGCTGCGCGAGGTGATCGTCATCGCGGATCGCACCGTGTCGTTCCGCGGATCCGCGCACGAATGGTCCGCGCGCGCGAGGCTCGGGAAGCGCGAGCATCCGTCGCCACCGGTGCACGTTGGCTCGTTTTTCGACGCGCCAGACCCGCGCGTGCCGCTCGTGGACCTCGTGCGCGGCCGCGTGGCCTACGGCGAGCAGGTGGTCTTCTCCGACCTCGACTTTCGCGTCATGCCCGGCGAGCACACGCTCGTGCAAGGACCGAACGGCTCGGGGAAATCCACGCTCTTGGAGATGATCAGCGGCGACCACCCGCAGGCCTACGCGAACGAGCTCTCGCTCTTTGGGCGCCGGCGCGGCACCGGCGAGACCGTCTGGGACATCAAGAAGAACGTGGGCGTCGTCTCTTCGCGCCTGCATCGGGACTACCGCGTCGCGGGCAGCGTCGAGGAGGTGCTGCTCAGCGGCCTCTTCGACAGCATCGGCGTGTACGTGGCACCGGAGCCCAGCCATCGCACGAGGGCGCGTGCGTGGCTCGCCTGGCTCGAGCTCGGCATCGACGCGGGCGCGCCTTTCCGGGAGCTTTCGTTCGGTCAGCAGCGCCTTGTGCTGATCGCGCGCGCGGCGATCAAGGTGCCGCCGCTCGTGATCATGGACGAGCCCACGGCGGGCCTCGACGACGACAACCGCGCGCGCGTGCTCGAGCTCGTGGCCTCGCTCTGCACGCAGCAAAAGAGCACGGTGCTCTTCGTCACCCACCGCGAGGACGAGCGCGCCTTTTGGGCCGAGCGCATCGGCGGCGCGCGCCTCGTCCTGGGCGCGACCTGAGGCGCTCCCGGTGCAACGGGCCTTCGAGCGGCGCATCGGAACGCCGCGAAAGGCTCGAACGAAGATGAACAAGATCCTTGCAGCATGCGCCGTCGCGCTCGTCTCCCTCGCGGCTCAGGCCGCCGACTACGCGGACATCGGGCTCGCGGAGCTGAAGACGGCGATCGCCTCGAAGAAGGTCGCCCTCGTCGACGTGAACGGCGACGACTCGTTCAAAGAGGGACACATTCCCGGAGCGGTGCTCTTCGAGGGCAAAGAGAAGCTCGCGAAGCAGCTCCCTGCCGACAAGTCGACGCTCGTCGTCGCGTACTGCGGCGGGCCGTCGTGCAACGCGTACCGGGCCGCCGCGAAGGCCGCCGAGTCGCTCGGGTACGCGAACGTGAAGCACTTCGGCGCGGGGATCCGCGGCTGGAAGGCGGCGGGCGAGAAGACCGAAGCGGCGAAGTAACCGCGCCGCCCCGTGAGCGGGGTACGTCGCGGCGCGTGGCTTTCACGAGGCGCCGCGCAGCGACGTGCGCCACGCGGGCATGCCGACGGGAAAGCCCATCGAGAAGCGGGCGTTGATCTCGCTTCGCGCGTGGAACCCCCCGTCGTGCGTGAACGCGTCCACGCCGAAGGGGCCGAAGTAGCCGGCTTCGTGCAGTTTGCACGCGACGCTTCGCGCCTCGGCTTCGAGCTCGCGCGCGAACACGAAGGGCTCGTCGAGGGGCTCGGTCGCGAGCCAGGCGCCGCGTGCGTCGCAGCGCTGGCGAACGACGCGCCCGAGGTCGACGTGACCGGTGGGCGCGATCATGCCGTGGATCGCGAACTCCTCGTGGATGCGCACGTGCGGCTCGATTTGCAGGCCTCCGCGCGCGAGGCCGCCGCGCACGAAGTCGAGGTCGCCGGCCGTGAGCGCGCCCGGTTCGATGACCCGGTGTCCGCGCCCGGCCATGCCGAAGGCCCGCTTCGCACGCCACGGGCCCGTGCCCGCGCGAAGCTTGGCTTCGGCGGTCGCACGATCGGTGACGAACGCGCTGCCGGGGAGCCCCGCGCCGAGCGACGCGGAGAACGCGCGACCGTTCACCGTGCGCAGGACCTCCACGCTCGGGTGCGGCTCGGGGACGGCTCCGGCGCGTGCGAGCAACGCGAGGGCGCGCGGCGTGGGGCAAAACGCGAGACCCGGGCGCCCGCGCGCGGCGTTCGCGGGGGTCGTCTCGTCGACGATGTCTTCGCCCACCTCGAGGAGCGCCGCGGCGAGGCGATCGCGCTGCGCACGCATGGCACGCGTCACCGAGCGCGTCGGCGTGTAGGGCCCGCGCGCGCCCAGCTCGAGATCCGCGTCGAGGTTCAGGACCCAGACGGCTGCCATGCTTCGAGCTCGTCGAGGAAGGCC